>CAZJTN010000119.1:0-1955 GCA_964548945.1 uncultured Schaalia sp. | reverse complement strand
TCCCTCATGCACCCCGATGGGCAGGCGGATGCTGCGCTGATCGCTCCTGGGCATCCGCTTCTCGATGCGCTCATCGAGGTGACGATTGAGGATCTTGGCTCGACTTTGGAGCGGGGCACGGTGCTCGTTGATCGACGCCCCAGTCAGGCCGAGGCGCCGATGCTCATGCTCAGCATCGAGCAGCGCATCGAAACCTCCTCGCATGACACTGCGGAACGACATTTCGACTATCCGCTCATTGCCGAGGACGGGACGGTGACCCTTGCTGGCGTTCCCCCGTACATGGAGTATGACCGTCCTGACCCCGCTGAGGCTGAGGGAATCGCACGGATTCGCTCAAGCGAGTGGGCCGTGCACAGCCACGAGAAGGCGGCGAGGGCGCTCGCCTTCCGTGAGGGGCTACAGCCTCGCCTGCATGAGTTGATCGAGCGCACGAGCCTCGAAACTGAGCGCACCCGGGCTCAGGTGCGGGCTCGCCTGAGGGCGGAAATCAACCACTGGGATCACGAGTTCAATCGTCTTGAACTCCTCGAGCGTCAAGGAACTGTTGGGCGCCTGCGCGCGGAGACCGCGTGGGCTCGTGCCCGAGAGCTTGATGAGCGTTTGCAGCGTCGGATGATCGAACTCGACGGGGCAACGAAATTCCTCGCAACCCCGGCCATCATCCGAGGCAGGGCGCTCGTTATTCCCAGTCACCTCCTGGAAGAGTCGCAGGCAGAGGCTGCCGTTTTCGGGCGTGAGCGACTCGAAGAGGTTGAGCGTCGGGCCGTCGAAGCGGTCCTTTGGGCCGAACGGACCCTTGGCCGAAACCCGGTCGAGATGCCGCGCAACAACCCCGGCTACGACATTGCCTCAACTGATGGTGAGGGACGCATCCACTACATCGAAGTGAAGGGGCGGATCGAAGGATCGGAGACCTTCACGATCACGACGAATGAAGTGACCTTCGCGCACACGCAGGGGGATCGTCATCGCCTCGCCCTCGTCGAGGTATCGGCGCAGGGTTCAGCGCGTGATCGCCTGCGCTACGTGCGCCACGCCTTCTCTCATCTTGAGCCCTCTGCGACGACGCGTTCCTACAACGAAGTGTGGGCCGACTACTGGGCGCGCGGAGGCCCGCCTCAATGACCTCGCATTCTTCTCCCTCCATTTCCGCTGCCAACAAAGGAACAAACGTGACGAGCACGCCGAAGAAGAAGCTCATCGAAACCTCCTTGCCTTTGGAGGCGATCAATGCGGCGTCCGTCCGTGAGAAGTCGATTCGGCACGGGCACCCGTCGACGCTTCATTTGTACTGGGCGAGGCGGCCGCTTGCGACGGCCCGGGCGGTGCTTTTCGCGCAGCTCGTTGATGATCCGGCTTCGCGCCCCGAGGAATTCCCTACCGTCGAGGCCCAAGACGCGGAGCGGGCTCGCCTCCATGCCCTCATCGAACGCCTCGTCATCTGGGAGAACAGCGGGGATGAGACGCTGCTTGAGCAGGCGCGAGAGGAGATCCGTCAATCCAATGGGGGAGAGCTTCCCGCTGTTCTCGATCCCTTCGCCGGCGGAGGTTCGATTCCTTTGGAGGCACAGCGCCTCGGTCTTGCGGCTCACGCTTCTGATCTCAATCCCCTCGCGGTGCTCATCAATAAGGCTCTTGTGGAGATTCCACCGCGGTTCGCGGGTGCAGACCCCATCCATCCGGGTGGTGGCGCTCAGCGCTTCTACGAGCGGGCGCAGGGCCTTGCCGAGGACGTCCGCTATTACGGGACGTGGATGCGCAAGGAGGCCGAAGCCCGCATTGGACACCTCTACCCGAAAGCCGTGGGGCCCGATGGCAGCGAGTACACCGTGATCGCCTGGAAGTGGGCGCGTACTGTTCGCAGTCCCAATCCGGCGAACCCCATTGAGGTGCCGCTCGTGAACTCGTGGTGGCTAGATCGGAAGAGCACACGTCTGAACTCCAGTCACGAG
>CAZJTN010000118.1:0-1999 GCA_964548945.1 uncultured Schaalia sp. | reverse complement strand
CCGGGGTGCTGGGCAGCACCCCGGGCCCCGATCCTGTGAGACGGGATCACTCGCGAGGCTTCTCGCGCATCTCCCACGTCTCGATGATGTCGCCCTCGGTGATGTCCTTGTAGCCGAGAGTGATGCCGCACTCGTAGCCCTCACGGACCTCGGTGACGTCGTCCTTCTCGCGGCGGAGGGAGTGGATCTCGAGGTTGTCGGCGACGACGACGCCATCTCGGACGAGGCGGGCCTTCGTTCCGCGCTTGATCGTGCCGGAGCGGACGATCGAGCCGGCGATGTTGCCGAACTTGCCGGAGTGGAAGACCTGGCGGATCTCCGCCGTGCCGAGCGAGACCTCCTCGTAGATCGGCTTGAGCATGCCCTTGAGGGCGGCCTCGATGTCGTCGATCGCGGAGTAGATGACGTTGTAGTACTTGATCTCCACGCCCTCGGCGTCGGCGAGTTCGGCGACGCGCTCGGCCGGACGGACGTTGAAGCCGATGATGACCGCATTGTCCACCGTTGCGAGGTTGACGTCGTTCTGCGTGATCGCGCCGACGCCGCGGTGGATGATCCGGAGCTGGACCTCGTCGCCGACGTCGATGCCGAGGAGGGAGTCCTCGAGGGCCTCGACGGCGCCGGAGACGTCGCCCTTGATGATGAGGTTGAGGGTGTCGACCTCGCCTTCCTTGAGGACCTTGTCGAAGTCCTCGAGGGAGACGCGCTTGCGGCGCTTGGCGAGCATCGCCTGACGCTCGGCGGCCTCGCGCTTGTCCGCGATCTGGCGGGCGGTTCGGTCGTCCGTGGCGACGAGGAAGGAGTCGCCGGCCCTGGGAACCGAGGTGAGGCCGAGGACGGCGACCGGGCTGGAGGGCCCGGCCTCGGTGAGGTCGTTGCCCGCGTCGTCGAACATCGCGCGGACTCGGCCGTGGGCCGAGCCGACGACGATGGCGTCGCCGATGTGGAGGGTGCCGCGCTCGACGAGCATCGTCGCCATGGCGCCGCGGCCCTTGTCGAGCTTCGCCTCGATGGCGACGCCGCGCGCCGCCGTGTCGGGGTTCGCCTCGAGAGTGAGGGCGGCGTCCGCCGTGAGGAGGACGGCCTCGAGGAGCTCGCGGATGCCCTGGCGCTGCTTGGCGGAGATGTCGACGAACATGACGTCGCCGCCGTACTCCTCGGCGACGAGGCCGTATTCGGTGAGCTGGCCCCGGATCTTGTCGGGGTTCGCCCCCTCCTTGTCGATCTTGTTCACGGCGACGACGATCGGGACGTTCGCGGCCTGCGCGTGGTTGATCGCCTCGACGGTCTGGGGCATGACGCCGTCATCGGCCGCGACGACGAGGATCGCGATGTCGGTGACCTGGGCGCCGCGGGCGCGCATGGCGGTGAAGGCCTCGTGACCGGGCGTGTCGATGAAGGTGATCGGACGGGGCTTGCCCTCGTGCTCGACGACGACCTGGTAGGCGCCGATGTGCTGGGTGATGCCGCCGTGCTCGGTGTCGACGACGTCCGTGTGGCGGATCGCGTCGAGGAGCTTCGTCTTGCCGTGGTCGACGTGGCCCATGACCGTGACGACCGGCGGACGCGGCTGCATGTTCTCCGCGTCGTCGAGCTCTTCGGCCTCGAGGTCGATGTCGAAGGATTCGAGGAGTTCGCGATCCTCATCTTCGGGAGAGACGACCTTGACGTCGTAACCGAGCTCGGCACCGAGGGCCTCGAAGGTGTCCTGGTCGAGCGACTGGGTCGCCGTCGCCATCTCGCCGAGGTGGAAGAGGACGGTGACGAGCGCTGCGGGATTGACGTCGATCTTCTCGGCGAAGTCCGCGAGGGAGGCTCCCTGGCGGATGCGGATCGTCTGTCCGTTGCCGCGCGGGATGGAGACGCCGCCGATGACGGGGGCGTTCTGCTGCTCGTACTCTTGACGCTTCGCACGCTTCGACTTGCGTCCGCGCTGGTTGCGGCCGCCGCCGCGCCCGAAGGCGCCCGGGGTCGAGCCGCGGCCGCCTCGACCGCCGCC
>CAZJTN010000117.1:0-2121 GCA_964548945.1 uncultured Schaalia sp. | reverse complement strand
CTGGGTCGCATACGGGGTGGCGAGGAGCGAGCACGAGCGGCAGGCGCCCGATTCGAAGTGCTGGCAGCGCATGCACCGATGGTCCCACAGCGGCGCCGATGCGCGAAGCGGGCGCGGTGCGGAAGTGGGGCGCGAACTACTTGAGCGCTGATTCCTTGGTGATTCTCACTGTGCCCAGGGCGAGAGGTTCTCCCAGCCGTCGGGGAATCCCATCGTCCAGGGTCCCATCCTCGCGCCGGAGCCGTCGTTGATTCCCTCGGGGAACTTCCGAATGCATGTGAGGAGGGTCCGGTGCCAATTCGATGCGCTTGGATGGGCGGTGAGTACGTAAGCGAGTAATGCGACATGGGTGTAGATTTTCTCCCCCGGCACCGATTCAGCGGTCACGTCCGTGAGATGGGCTAGGCTCCCCTCGGGCACTTCGTTTCTTCGTACGGCGAACTTCCGTTTTGTGTTGCTGTTGAATACCCGCATGTTGTGGGCGCACGCGTTTCTCAGGTCGGCGAAGGCCCTCGTCCATCGGGTGAGCGCTTTGCCATTGCGGACGCCGAAAACTCTTGCGACCTCGTTGCGATCATCGTCGCGCAGGAGGTCCATGAGATAGGGGAGAGAGCCGAAGGAGACGATGCTGAGCGCGATCTATACCGGGAGCTCGGAATCCGGGTAGGTGAACAAGTGGTGCGCTACGGCGTCCGAGTTCCGCTCGTCATTCCGGGCTTTGGCGACAGTCTCTTTCCATCGCTCGAGGAGGGTCGTCTCGGAGCCGGTTGGAATACTGTCGACTTTTCTTGCGTCGAGGCTCCCGCGGGGGATATCGAGGTGGGCGTGGGTGCCTCTTTGGGACAGGACTCCGATGAGGGCTGCCCGAAGGCGGATCTCATAATCGAGGACTCCCTTCAGGGTGACCTCCCTCAGACGCCGGTCGAATTCGTAGAGCTTCATGACCTGAGCATGCGAGGCTCCGGCGATGAACTCGTCTTTGCGGAATCGACGTAGATGGGGGTCCTGCTCACTTTCGGGGAGTAGGAGGCGAAGGGGATACCTGTATCCTCCGAGTCGGTGATAGCCGAGTGTGCGGAGGTCTCTGAGGGCTCGATCGCGGTCCTCGATCGTGAGGCCGCGCTCCACCATGATGTCGATGAGTTCGTCATCGGTGCGGGGGTGTTTGGAAAACGGCTCTGTCCTCACGTGCACACTGTATGAAGAAAACCGCCCCCGTGATGGCGAACCAGCAGCGGGGGGCGGTGTCTGATGCCTTAACGCTAACACTTCTTGAGCGGGGGGGGGCGTAGCTGAATCGAAGACTGTGGGCGAACTCGCCCCAGTGTGGTCTCCCGTCCGGTGACTTGAGTCGTTAGGACTCAATTCTTCGTTCCTCGGCTTGCGCCCTCTCGGGCGTGCGCCTAAAGTTGAGCCCAACGGACTCAAGAAGAGTCGAGTCCACCAGACCAGCAGCAGGTCGGAGCCCCGCCCTCGGACGGGGGAATCGACCGGATGAAAGGAACACACCATGGCACGTGCAGTCGGCATCGACCTCGGCACCACGAACTCCGCCATCGCCGTCCTCGAAGGCGGCGAGCCCACCATCATCGCCAATGCCGAGGGCATGCGCACCACCCCCTCGGTCGTCGCCTTCTCCAAGACCGGTGAGGTCCTCGTCGGCGAGATCGCCAAGCGCCAGGCCGTCACCAACGTCGACCGGACGATCTCCTCCGTCAAGCGCCACATGGGCACCGACTGGACCGTGAGCATCGACGACAAGAAGTACACGGCGCAGGAGATCTCCGCCCGCATCCTCTCCAAGCTCAAGGCCGACGCGGAAGCCTTCCTCGGCGAACCCGTCACCGACGCCGTCATCACCGTCCCCGCCTACTTCAACGACGCCCAGCGCCAGGCGACCAAGGACGCCGGCCAGATCGCCGGCCTCAACGTCCAGCGCATCGTCAACGAGCCCACCGCCGCGGCGCTCGCCTACGGCCTCGAGAAGGGCAAGGAGGACGAGCTCATCCTCGTCTTCGACCTCGGCGGCGGCACCTTCGACGTCTCCCTCCTCGAGATCGGCAAGGACGACGACGGATTCTCCACGATCCAGGTCCGCGCCACCGCCGGCGACAACCGCCT
>CAZJTN010000116.1:0-2286 GCA_964548945.1 uncultured Schaalia sp. | reverse complement strand
AGGGCGGTGGGCGGCGGCGTCGGCCCTCAGCCCCCCGCGGGCGCCGGCGCGCCGGGTTGCCTCCTGGCCCGGCGGCGCTCCCGTCTTCGCGTCGGCGCCTGCCCTCAGGCCTGAAGCGCCTCGGCGGGGAAGTCCTGCGGCCGATCCGTGAAGATCCCCGTGACGCCCCAGGTGGCGAGTTCGCGCGCGAGCTCGACGTCGTTGACGGTCCAGACGTTGACCTCGAAGCCGGCATCGCGCATCTGCCGGACCTCTTCGCGGGTGAGGCCCGTGAGGTCCGGGTGGATCGAGACGCATCCGAGTGCGGCGGCCCCCTCCTGCCAGCTCGGGCCGGGCTGGTTCTCGCGCTCGAAGAGCCAGCCGAGGGCGATCTGCGGGCGGGCCGCGTGGAAGTCGGCGAGGAGCTCGTGGTCGAAGGAGGAGACGAGGAAGCGCGAGGGATCCGCGACGGCGTCGACGGCGACCGCGAGGTTCTCGATGAGGGTCTCGCGCAGGCGCGTGCCCGCGCGGCAGGGCTTGATCTCGAGGTTCATCCCCATGCGCTGAGTGTTCGCGAAGGCGATGACATCGGCGGCCTCGGGGATCCGCTCGAAGCGGTAGGTGTCGGAGAACCAGCGGCCCGCGTCGAGCCTGCGGATGTCGGAGTAGCTGAGCTGGTAGTAGCCGCCTTTGCCCGTCGTCGTCCGGTCGAGGCGGTCGTCGTGGAGGACGATGAGCGTCCCGTCGGAGATGACGTCGACGTCGAACTCGATGCGCGTCGCCCCGACTTCCATCGCTTTGGAGAAGGCGGCGATCGTGTTCTCCGGCGCGAGGGAGGAGGCTCCGCGGTGGGCGAAGATCCGGGGGAATTCGGGCATGATGCGTCCTTCGTGTCTCGGTGTTCGGGCGACCGGGCGGGTCACCAGAGATCGGGGTTGTCGACCGGCGTCGCCTGGCCGTCCTCGGGGATGATGTAGATCGCCTCATCGGGCTTGGTCGGGAGGACCTTCTTCACGTAGGAGGCGATGACCTCATCAAGGGGGAGGTCGTGGCCGGCCTGCTGGGCGAGGTACCAGCGGTGCTCGAGGAACTCGTGGAAGATCTGGGCCGGCTCGAGCTTGCGCGCGAGCTCGGGGGGGACGGCCGCCATGACGGGCTCGAAGATCGTCGCGAGCCACTCGTGGGCGGCGATTTCCAGGGGCATGCCCGTCTTCCCGGCGGTCGCCCGGTAGGTCTCGATGTCGTTGAGGATGCGCTGGGCCTGGTTCTCGCCGACGTCCATGCCGGTGAGGCGCATGAGCTTGCGGTGGTGGTGCCCGGCGTCGACGACCTTGGGCTGGATGACGAGCTCGGTGCTGCCGGCGACGGAGGTCATCTTGAGTTCGGCGACGTCGAAGCCGAGGTCGTTGAGGCGCTGGATCCGCTGGGAGACTTTCCACTTCTGGTCGGCCTCGATCGTCTCCGTGCCGGTGAGCTCGGTCCACAGGTCCTCGTAGCGGGTGCGGATCCGGTCGCCGACCTCGATGGGGTCGGCGTCCTCGGGGAAGAAGGTGCCGGCCTGGAGGTCCATGAGCTCGCCGATGATGTTCGTCCTCGCGAGGTCGACGTCGTATTCGCGCTGGCCGGTCGTGAGCGAGGGGTGGAGCTCGCCGGTCTCGGCGTCGACGAGGTAGGCGGAGAAGGCCCCGGCGTCGCGTCTGAAAAGCGTGTTCGACAGGGAGACGTCCCCCCAGTAGAAGCCGAGGAGGTGAAGGCGGACGAGGAGGACGGCGAGGGCGTCGATGAGACGGGTCGCCGTGTCCGGGGTCATGTGGCGGCTGAAGAGCGCTCGGTAGGGGAGGGAGAATTGGAGGTGCTCGGTGACGAGGACGGCGTTGAGCTCCTCACCCTCGGGCGTGCGCCGTCCGGTGATGACCGCGGTCGGGAGGACCGAGGGCGCGTCGAGGCGCGAGAGGTCGCGGAGGAGCTCGTACTCGTGGTGGGCGACGCTCGGGCCGATCTCTTTGACGGCGATGACGCGGTCGGAGAGCTTGACGAAGCGGACGACGTGCCGGGAGATGCCGCGTGGGAGGGCGGCGAGGAGGGAGTCGGGCCACTCCTCGAGGGGGACCTCCCAGGGGAGGTCGAGGAGGGCGGGATCGACCGTCGCGGCCATGATCTCCAGAGCATCGGGCATGGCGTCATTCTCTCATCGTCGGCTCGGAGCGCGAATCGTCGCGCGGATATGGGGCGGCCCCGCCCCCTAAAGGGGGCGGGGCCGGGACCGGGTCGATCACTCCGGAAGGCGCACGCCCGTCGAAGCGGAGA
>CAZJTN010000115.1:0-2363 GCA_964548945.1 uncultured Schaalia sp. | reverse complement strand
GGATGCCGACGGTGTCGGACCCCGGATTCCGCGTCGTCCGCGCCGCCGTCGAACGGGGCGTCCACGTCTCGGCCCTGCCCGGCCCCTCCGCACCCGTCACCGCCCTCGCGGTCTCCGGACTGCCCTCCGACCGCTTCGCCTTCGAAGGATTCCTCCCGAGAAAAGACGGCGAAGCGCGCTCCGCCCTCGAAACCCTCGCCGAGGACCCCCGCACCCTCATCTTCTTCGAATCCCCCAAGCGCCTCAACGACACCCTCGTCCGCATGGCGGAGGCCTTCGGCGGATCACGCGAGGCAGTCGTCTGCCGCGAGCTCACGAAAGAACACGAAGAAGTCTTGCGCGGCGACCTCAATGCGCTCATCGCCGCCACCGTCGGCGAGGTGCTGGGAGAAATCACCATCGTCGTCGCCGGATCCCGCGGCACGGGCAACGCCGAGGACCACGTGAGCGCCGTCCTCGCGCTCGCCGCCGAAGGAATGCGCCTCAAGGAAGCCGCCGCTGAAGTCGCCGAGGCGACCGGCCTGCGCAAGAACGACCTCTACAAGGCCGCCCTCAGGCGCAGAGACGAAGCCCGCGACGCCGCCGAAGACCGGTCCGAAACGAAGAAGAAAAAGAAGAAGCACTGATCAGACGCGAAAGCGAGGGTACGAGACGACGCGTACTCCGTCCCCCGCTTCCTCGTCAAGGCCGCGGCCGACGCGGCCTCCGATCAGTGCGAGGCCACCTCGGGAACACCGGCCGCCGCGAGGCGTTCGGATGCGCTGCGCGCAGTCTCGGCAGAGACCGGCTCGGTGAGATCGGAGAGCACCCGGACCTCGAAGCCGAGCGACTTCGCGTCGAGAGCCGTTTCGCAGACGCAATGCGACTGGGCGAGACCGACGACATCGACCCCGTCGATGCCGGCCGACTCAAGGATCTCAGCAAGGGTGCGACCGTCCTCGGTCACTCCTTCAAAACCCGAATACGCGGCCGCATACTGACCCTTCTTCACTGCGAAGTCCGCGTCGACCCGTGCGAGCGCGGGGTGGAGCTCGGCCTCAGCGGTGCCCGCGACCCCGTGGGCGGGCCACGTGTCGACGAAATCAGGCTCGGCGGAGAAATGCTCTCCCGGATCGATATGCCAATCCTGGGTCGTCGCGAGAAGCGCGTAATCGCCGCGCTTGTCGGAAACGTAGGCGGCGATCCGCTCCGCGCAGGCATTGCCGCCCTCGACGGGGAGGGCGCCGCCCTCGCAGAACGTCGGCTGAACGTCGACGATGATGAGCGCTCGGGACATGACGACTCCTTCCGCGAAGAATGATCCACTCCACACGCTAGTCCTTCACGCGTGCCGCGCGCTCGCCGGATCGATCGCCGCGATCGGCGACCCGCCCGCCTGAAGCGTGACGGACCGGCCCGTGCACGAGCCCTCGAAGAGCCGCCCGCCCGCTACGGCCACAAGGGGACGAGGACGGGGCCCGCGCACCCCGCCTTTTCGACGGGGGAGGCGCCCGACGACTAGGCTTGGGCTCCATGAGTCGCATTCTCTCCGCCGTCGCCTGGCCCTACGCGAACGGCCCGCGCCACATCGGACACGTCGCCGGTTTCGGAGTCCCCTCCGACGTCTTCTCCCGCTACATGCGGATGGCCGGCCACGACGTCCTCATGGTGTCGGGCACCGACGAACACGGCACGCCGATCCTCGTCGCCGCGGACGCAGAAGGCGTCACCGCCCGCGAGCTCGCCGACCGCAACAACCGGCTCATCGTCGAAGACCTCGTCGCCCTCGGTCTCTCCTACGACCTCTTCACGAGGACGACCGCGGGCAACCATTACCGGATCGTCCAGGAGATGTTCCGCACCGTTCGGGACAACGGTTACATGGTCGAACAGGTCACCCGCGCAGCGATCTCGCCCTCGACCGGACGCACCCTGCCCGACCGCTACATCGAGGGCACCTGCCCGATCTGCGGGACGCCCGGCGCCCGCGGCGATCAGTGCGACGCCTGCGGCAACCAGCTCGACCCGACCGACCTCATCGACCCGCACTCGCGGATCAACGGCGAGATCCCCGAATTCGTCGAATCAACCCACTGGTTCCTCGACCTGCCCGCCCTCGCCGACGCCCTGGCGACGTGGCTTGACGAGCGCGAGGAATCGGGCACCTGGCGCCCCAACGTCATCAAGTTCTCGAAGAACTTCCTCGAGGACATCCGGCCGCGCGCGATGACCCGCGACATCGACTGGGGCATCCCCGTCCCCGGCTGGGAGGACCAGCCGACCAAGCGCCTCTACGTGTGGTTCGACGCCGTCATCGGCTACCTCTCCGCGTCGATCGAGTGGGCGCGCCGCACGGGCGATCCGGAGGCGTGGCGCGCATGGTG
>CAZJTN010000114.1:0-2364 GCA_964548945.1 uncultured Schaalia sp. | reverse complement strand
AAGAACTTCGTGGAACTGTGCGAGCGCCTGACGGTCGAGGACGAGGCGCAGTTCGAGGCGCTGTGGCGCTACCTCGGCCTGTCCGTCGATTGGACGCAGAACTATCAGACGATCGGCGCGAAGGCGCGGAAGATCGCCCAGGCCGCCTTCCTCAAGAATCTCGAGCGCGGTGAGGCCTACCAGTCGGAGGCCCCGGGCTTGTGGGACATCACCTTCCAGACGGCCGTCGCCCAGGCCGAGCTCGAGTCGCGCGAGTACCCGGGCTTCTACCACCGCCTCGCCTTCCACGTCACCGACCCTGCGGCAGCGGCGACGGCCGCTGAGGCGGGCGCGCCGATCGAGAACGGCGTCGACGTCTACATCGAGACGACCCGTCCGGAGCTGCTCGGCGCCTGCGTCGCCCTCGTCGCGCATCCCGATGACGAGCGCTACAAGCCGCTCTTCGGCACGACCGTCGCCTCGCCGGTCTTCGGCGTCGAGGTCCCGGTCCTCCCCCACCCGGCCGCGGAGATGGACAAGGGCGCCGGCATCGCGATGTGCTGCACCTTCGGCGACACGACCGATATCGAGTGGTGGCGCGACCTCGGCCTTCCCCTGCGCGCGATCCTCCGCAAGGACGGGCGCATCCAGGCCGAAGTGCCCGAGTGGATCACGAGCCCCGCCGGCGTCGCCGCATTCGAGGAGATCGCGGGCAAGACGACCCACTCGGCCCGCGAGGCCCTCGTCGAGATGCTCCGCGAATCCGGCGAGATGAGCGGCGAGCCGGTCAAGACCGTCCGTCAGACGAACTTCTTCGAGAAGGGCGACAAGCCCCTCGAGATCGTCACTTCGCGCCAGTGGTACATCCGCAACGGCGGCAAGCCCTGGACGAACCCGGTGTCGGGACGGGATCTTAATGAGGAGCTCGTCGGCCGCGGCCGCGAGCTCGAGTTCCACCCCGATTTCATGCGCGTGCGCTACGAGAACTGGGTGACTGGCCTGAACAACGACTGGCTCGTCTCCCGCCAGCGCTTCTTCGGCGTCCCCTTCCCGCTGTGGTACGAGGTCGACGCGAACGGCGAGGTCGACTACTCGAAGGTCATCACGCCATCCGTCGAGGCGCTCCCCGTGGATCCCTCGAGCGATGTTCCCGAGGGCTACACGGAGGAGCAGCGCGGGCAGGCCGGCGGCTTCGTCGGGGAGCTCGACATCATGGACACCTGGGCGACCTCCTCGCTCTCCCCCGAGCTCGCCTGCGGGTGGCTCGTCGACGAGGATCTCTTCTCGCGCACCTATCCGATGGATCTGCGCCCCCAGGGCCAGGACATCATCCGCACCTGGCTCTTCTCGACCCTCGTTCGCGCGAACCTCGAGTTCGGGGCGCTCCCCTGGGCGCACGCGGGCATCTCGGGTTGGATCCTCGACCCCGACCACAAGAAGATGTCGAAGTCGAAGGGCAATGTCGTCACGCCGATGGGCCTCCTCGAGAAGTACGGCTCGGACGCGGTGCGCTACTGGGCGGCTTCGGCGCGCCTGGGCCTGGATGCGACTTTCGACGAGCAGCAGATGAAGATCGGCCGCAGGCTCGCGATCAAGGTCCTCAACGCCTCGAAGTTCGCGCTCACGATGGGCGGCGAGGGCGCGGATCTCGACCTCGATCCCACGCATGTCACGGCCGATCTTGATCGTTCCATCATCGCCGAGCTCCGGCGGGTCATTGCGCTCGCGAGCGAGGCGCTCGCCTCCTACGACCACTCGCGCGCACTCGAGGTGACCGAGTCCTTCTTCTGGACCTTCTGCGACGACTACCTCGAGCTCGTCAAGGAGCGCGCGTACAACCGCGAGGGCCTGTGGGACGAGGAGGAGGCCGTGTCCGCCAGGGCGGCGCTCGCGCTCGTCATCGACGCTGTCATCCGTCTCCTCGCCCCGTACCTCCCCTATGTCACCGAGGAGGTGTGGTCGTGGTACCGGGAGGGCTCGGTCCACCGCTCCTCGTGGCCCGCGGCCGACGCCCTCGAGGCCGTCGGAGGCGATCCCTCCGTCCTGGCGGCCGCGTCGGCGGCGCTCATCGCGCTGCGCCGCGTGAAGTCGGAGGCGAAGGTCTCCCCGCGCACGCCCTTCCTCTCCGTGACTCTCGAGGCTCCCGCCGACTCGCTCGGCGCCCTCGAGTCGGTGCGTTCCGATCTTTCGGCGGCGTCGAAGGTCGAGGGGCCCTTCGAGATTGCCGCGGTGTCGCCGGAGGTCGATCTCGAGCAGGGCGCGCGCGTCGCGGCCTTCGAGCTCGGCGAGGCTCCGGCGAAGAAGAAGAGCTGAGCGACCGGCTTCGACTCCGGGGCGCCGACCGCTGGTCGGGGGTTTCCTCCAGCGGATCGGGGGTAGCCACTG
>CAZJTN010000113.1:0-2484 GCA_964548945.1 uncultured Schaalia sp. | reverse complement strand
CCGCAAGACCCCGAGTCGCGAGGGCGGGGCTGTGAACCCAGCGGAGGGGGAAGCGGCCCCGAGCGCCTGACCGTGCCGAGGCCTCCTCGCCACGGTCGCACTCGCGGAGGCCGGCGGTAATGCTTTCGGGGGCGGGAGGTAATGCTTTCGGGGGCGGGAGGTAATGCTTTCGGGGAAGGGAGGTAATGCTCTCGGGGGCGGGAGGTAATGCTTTCGGCGGCCGGAGGTAATGCTCTCGGGGGAGGGGGTGGGGAGGGGTGGAATGGAGGCGAGTGGGCGCGAAAGGGGGCGAACGGCCCGAGCGGGCAGGTCGCCGGACTCACTAGACTGAGGACAGGTGCGGCCACCGTCGCACGAACACCGAATCGCGGGAGACACTCATGCCAGCCGTCATCGTGCTCGGCGCCCAATGGGGCGACGAAGGCAAGGGCAAGGCGACCGACCAGCTCGGTCAGAACACCGATTACGTCGTGAAGTTCAACGGCGGCAACAACGCCGGACACACCGTCGTCATCGGCGACGAGAAATACGCCCTCCACCTCCTCCCGGCCGGCATCCTCTCGCCGCAGGTCACGCCCATCATCGGCAACGGCGTCGTCGTCGACATCGACGTCCTCTTCTCCGAGATCGCCGAGATGACCGCCCGCGGCGTCGACTGCTCGCGCCTCCTCATCTCCTCCAACGCCCACATCATCCCGCCCTACAACCGCCTCATGGACCAGGCGAACGAACGCGCCCGCGGGAAGAACCAGATCGGCACCACCGGACGCGGCATCGGCCCGACCTACGCCGACAAGATGAACCGCATCGGCATCCGCATCCAGGACCTCTTCGCCCCGGAAAGCCTCGCAGCGAAAATCGACGCCGCCCTCGCCCCGAAGAACGAGATCTTCGCCGCCGTCGGCATGGACACCCTCGACCCGGCCGTCGTCACCGAAGAACTCCTCGCCTACGCCGAGCGCATCCGGCCGATGATGTGCGACGTCTCCCTCGTCGTCAACGACGCCCTTGATCGCGGCGACACCGTCCTCTTCGAAGGCGGCCAGGCGACGATGCTCGACATCGACCACGGCACCTACCCCTTCGTCACCTCCTCCAACCCCACCGCCGGCGGCGCCCTCACCGGCACCGGCGTCGGCCCGACCCGCATCGACCGCGTTGTCGGCGTCGCGAAGGCCTACACGACGCGCGTCGGCGAAGGACCCTTCCCGACCGAACTCACCGACGAGGTCGGCGAAGCCCTGCGCGAAAAGGGCGGCGAATTCGGCGTCACCACCGGCCGGCCGCGCCGCACCGGCTGGTTCGACGCCGTCGTCGTCCGCTACGCGACCCGCATCAACGGGCTCACCGACATCTGCCTGACGAAGCTCGACGTCCTCACCGGCTACGAGACGATCCCCGTCTGCGTCGCCTACGAGGTCGACGGCGCGCGCACCGAGGAAATGCCCCTCGACCAGGCCGGCTTCGCGAAGGCCGTCCCCGTCTACGAAGAACTCCCCGGCTGGACCGAGGACATCTCGCAGTGCCGGACCTTCGAGGACCTCCCCGCCAACGCGCAGGCCTACATCGCCCGCCTCGAAGAGCTCTCCCGCTGCCGCATCCAATCGATCGGCGTCGGCGCGGGCCGGGACGCGACGATCGTCCGCTACCCGCTCATCTGACGCCACTCGGCCGAAACGACACACGGCGCCGCCCCGTCCGGGGCGGCGCCGTTGCGCGTCCTCTCGCATCTGCGACGCGGAGGGAAGCGAGGCACCGAGCCGAAAGCGCCTGTCGGCGCGAAGGCCGCTCGTAGCGGCAGAGTGTGGAGCCCGGGGCTTAACAACTCGGTGCGCGCCCCACTATACGCGGCGCGACGAGCGACGCGCCCGGGCGAAAAGGTGGGGATCAACACGGCGGGCCCGAGAGGCGCAGGCTCTCCCGCCGGGCCCTGTGCGACGATGACGGACATGGATTCGACCCCCGCGCGACCCGAGCCCCCGACGCGCCGGTCCCGCGCGCGCGAGGACCGAGAGGAGCGCAAGGCCCCTCCGCGCCGCTCCACCCTCCCGCTCGGCGAATCCGACAGAGCCGGAGCGCCCGGCCGGCGCGGACGCGCATCCCGGGCCGCCCACGCCGCCCCCGACGCCGCAACCCCCCGCGAATCACGGGCCGCCCGCAGGCTCCGCGACGCCCACACCGCCCGCGGGACCCGCACGCGCATGACGGGACCGCGCCGCCTCCTGCGCGCCTTCACCGCCACCGAGCTCGGAATCGGATCCGGCCTGCGCATCTCCGCACTCACCGTCCTCGCCCTCTCCCTCCTCGCCCTCCTCCTCTGGCTCGCCCCCGGGGCCGCCTGGACCTTCGGCCCCGTCGTCGCCCTCGCCGGCATCCTCCGCGCCTTCGGATGGAACGCCCTCACCGGGATCGACATCCCCCTGCCGAGCGCGGTGCTGCTCGCCCTCATCGGCGCCGGCTCGACATGGATCGCCCTCGAGCGGC
>CAZJTN010000112.1:0-2564 GCA_964548945.1 uncultured Schaalia sp. | reverse complement strand
CAATCCGAGCGCAGGATCATCTCTTTGAGGTACAGGCCCGCCATCACGGTCTTACCGGCACCGGGATCATCAGCGAGAAGGAAGCGCAAGGGGATACGGGGAAGGAGCTCCTCGTAGACGGCGCGGATCTGGTGCGGAAGCGGGTCAACATCCGAACTGTTGACGGCAGCCAAAGGGTCATAGAGGGCGGCGTACTGGATCCGCAGGGCTTCCGCCGCTAAACGGAATTCATCGGGATCCGCGTCATACGCGGGTGCGGCATCCGCCTCGCTGAGGATCTCGACCTGTTCGAGGTCGGATTCTGTCAAGATCCGCGCGCCACTGCCCCCGAAAGCCTCCCGATAAAAGACTTCAACGAGACCATCATCGAGTGGATCGACAGCGATGAGCGTCACCTCGTGATCGGGAAGAAGCCCACGAAGGCGCTGACCCGGGCGCAGATGAGCGAGCACCGCAGTGGCGTCGGTCCCGGCGTCCATCGCAGGTCACCTCCTTCCAGGTCGCAGGCACTCGATTAGTATAAGAAAGGGCCTGCTCATGTGGTGACGAGCGCAAGGGCGCCGATCACCGTAAATTCGCAGGCGCGACAACGCAGAAACACAAAACGGCACAGGCGCAACTCATCGGTGCACCCGTGCCGTTTCACTGGTGGAGCCAACGGGACTCGAACCCGTAACCCCCTGCTTGCAAAGCAGGTGCGCTACCAATTGCGCCATGGCCCCTTGGGGGGATTCAGTCGGCGAGAGGCTCGTCCGTGACGGACTTCCACAGCTCGACGTTATCGGAGAGGTCCTCGACGATCTGACGGATGACGATTCCCGCGGCGACCGCCGCTGCGACCGCGGACAGCGCTGCGATCCACTTCTTCATGAACCTCCGCCTTTCTCATCGCGGATGGTGGGCCTAGGTGGGCTCGAACCACCGACCTCAGTCTTATCAGGACTGCGCTCTAACCTACTGAGCTATAGGCCCGTTCCGTACCCCGTCGGGCACCGCATTATCGTACACAGCCGCCGGTGCCGCCGCCAAATCCGCCGACGTGACCTGGCCCACCGGCCCTCATTCGTCCATGAGGGAGATCTTCACGCCGCCGACCAGGGAGGCGACGACGTTGTAGAGCATCGCCCCGAGGGTCGACGCCGCCGTCATGAGGACGACATTCGCCACCCCCGCGATCGTCGCATAGGAGAGGACCTTCGGAAGTCGGACGTAGTCGAGAAGCGAGGTGAACTTCTGCGCGCCGATCGTCACGAGGAAGTCCTCGATCGTCGAGAAGACGTGCATCCCGTCGACCATGAGCCACAGGACCGCCGTCCCGATGACCATCGCGATGCCGAGGGCGACCGACAGGAGGAAGCTCACCTTCATGACGGTCCACGCGTCGATGCGCGCGATCGCGAGGTCGACGCGGCGGGGGACGTCGTCGATCTCGTACTCGGTGGTCACGTCGCTCATGCCTCGTCGCCTTCCTCGGTGGTCTCCTCCTCAGACGCTACAGCGTCATCGGCCCTTTCGGTGGTGTTCTCACCCGAGAGCGGCGCGTCACCCGCCTCCGCATCCTCGGAGGCCTCCGCGTCCTCGTCCTCGACCTCCCGCTCGGGGTTCGGGGTGATCGCGATGATCCGGTCGTCCTCATCCGGGCGGGCGAAGATCACGCCCATCGTGTTGCGGGCCGTCGGACGCACATCGGAGGCATTGACCTGGACGAGCTTGCCCGACTCGGTGATGACCATGACGTCCTCGTCCGGGTTGACGACGAGGGCGCCGACGAGGCCGCCGCGCTCATCGACGAGCTTGCCGACGCGCACACCCATCGTGCCGCGCCCCTTCGTCGGGTACTCCTCGACGGGGGTGCGCTTCGCATACCCGGACTCGGTGACGATGAGCAGGTCCGCGCCCTCGCGCGGGACCTCCATCGAGAGGAGCTCGTCGTCGCCGCGGAACTTCATGCCGCGCACGCCCGAAGTCGAGCGGCCCATCGGGCGCAGCTGCTCATCGGTGGCCGAGAAACGAACCGCCTGCCCCTCGCGGGACACGAGGATGAGGTCCTGATCCGCGGAGATCACCTGAGCGGAGACGACCTCGTCGGGGCGGCCCTCCTCGTCCTCGCGCAGATTGATCGCGATGATGCCGCCCGAACGCGGGGAGTCGTAGAGCTTGAGCGGGGTCTTCTTCACCAGGCCCGACTTCGTCGCGAGCACGAGGTAGTCGGCCGCGTCGTAATCACGAAGGGCGAGGACCTGCGCGATGTGCTCATCGGGCTGGAAGGCGAGGAGGTTCGCGACATGCTGGCCCTTCGCATCGCGCCCGCCCTCGGGGATCTCGTAGGCCTTCGCCCGGTAGACGCGCCCGAGATTCGTGAAGAAGAGGAGCCACTGGTGGGTCGTCGTGACGAAGAAGTGCTCGACGACATCGTCCCCGCGCAGCTGCGTGCCCCGCACGCCCTTGCCGCCGCGCTTCTGGGAGCGGTAGTTGTCCGTGCGGGTGCGCTTGGCGAAGCCGTCGCGCGTGATCGTGACGACGACATCCTCTTCGGGGATGAGGTCCTCCATGCTCATCTCGCC
>CAZJTN010000111.1:0-2608 GCA_964548945.1 uncultured Schaalia sp. | reverse complement strand
CCCTATCCTACACTCTTTCCCTACACGACGCTCTTCCGATCTGAGGGGGCCAAGGCCGACTCGGTGCCGAACCTCGAGATCGAGAACGGCGAGATCAAGGGCGCCGGGCACGCCTCCGCGACCGGCCGATTCGACGATGAGCAGCTGTTCTACCTCATGAGCCGTGGCATCTCCGAGGCCGACGCCCGCCGCCTCGTCGTGCGCGGCTTCTTCGCCGAGCTCATCAACCAGATCGGCGTCCCCGAGGTCGTCGAGCACCTCATGGAGTCCGTCGAAACGGAACTCGCCAAGTCCAGAACCAAGTGACCCCCGGGGGCACGAAGAGACCACTCGGCCGCGCGCCGATCAGGAGGAACAATGTCGACTCTGCGCATCAAGGATCTGCACGTCACCGTCGAAACCGCCGACGGGCCCAAGGAGATCCTCAAGGGCGTCAACCTCACCATCAACTCCGGTGAGATCCACGCGATTATGGGCCCGAACGGCTCCGGCAAGTCCACGCTCGCCTACGCCCTCGCCGGGCACCCCGACTACACGATCACCGAGGGCGAGGCCTGGCTCGACGACGCGCTCATCACCGAGATGAGCGTCGACGAGCGCGCCAAAGCGGGGCTCTTCCTCGCGATGCAGTACCCGGTCGAGGTCGCCGGCGTGTCGGTGTCGAACTTCCTGCGGACCGCGAAGACCGCGATCGACGGGGAGGCCCCCCAGATCCGCAAGTGGGTGAAGGACGTCAAGTCCTCCATGGAGAACCTCCGCATGGACTCCGACTTCGCCGAGCGCGACGTCAACGTCGGATTCTCCGGCGGAGAGAAGAAGCGCCTGGAGATCCTCCAGATGGAGCTCCTCCAGCCGAGCTTCGCGGTCCTCGACGAAACCGACTCGGGCCTCGACGTCGATGCGCTCCGCATCGTCTCCGAGGGCGTCAACCGCGTCCACGACGCGACTGACTGCGGCATCATGCTCATCACCCACTACACCCGCATCCTCCGCTACATCCGGCCGAGCCACGTCCACGTCTTCGTCAACGGCCACGTCGCTGCCGAGGGCGGCCCCGAGCTCGCCGATCAGCTCGAGGACGAGGGCTACGACAAGTACCTCGGACTGTGAAGGCCGTCGACACGGCCTTGGACGACTTCACCGAGGAAGAGCTCACGCGGATCCGCTCGGACTTCCCGATCCTTCAGCGCATTGGCCGGGGCGGGAATCCGATCGCCTACCTCGACGCGTCGGCGACCTCCCAGAAGCCCGAATCGGTGATCAATGCCGAGGCGGACTTCTACCGGCGCCGCAATGCCGCCGTCCACAGGGGCTCCCACCTCCTGGGCGACGAGTCGACTGCAGCATTCGAGGACGGTCGCGCCGCGCTCGCCGACTTCGTCGGCGCGCGCGCGGATGAGATCGTGTGGACGAAGAACGCGACCGAGGGCATCAACCTCGTCGCCCTGTCGATCGGGCATGCCTCCGCCGGGCGCGGGGGAGGCGAGGCGGATCGCCTGAGGATCGGCCCGGGCGACCGGATCGTCACGACGAGGGCGGAGCACCACGCCAATCTCGTTCCGTGGCAGGAGCTCTGTGCCCGAACCGGTGCCGAACTCGCGTGGCTCGACCTGCTCCCGGACGGACGGATCGACCTCGAGACCCTCAGCGTCATCACCCCGAACACGAAGCTCGTCGCCTTCACGCACGTCTCGAACGTCACCGGCGCGATCTCACCGGTCGATGAGATCGTCGCCGCCGCGCGAGCCGTCGGGGCGCTCGTCCTCCTCGACACCTGCCAGTCGAGCGCCCACATGCCCATCGACGTCGCCGCCCTCGGCGTCGACTTCGCGGTCATGTCCTCGCACAAGATGCTCGGTCCCACAGGAGCGGGCGCCCTGTGGGGTCGGCGCGCCCTCCTTGAGGCGATGCCGCCGGTCCTCACGGGAGGATCGATGATCGAGCATGTCGCGATGGAGACGACGACCTACATGCCGCCGCCCGAGCGCTTCGAGGCCGGCTCCCAGCCGGTCGCGCAGATCGCCGGATGGACGGCGGCCCTCGACTACCTGTCGAGGCTCGACATGCGCCGGGTCCACGCCCACGAGTCCGCCCTCACCGAGCGCCTCCTCGACGGCGTGTCGCAGATCGAAGGCGTGCGCGTCCTTGGGCCCTCCGGCGCCGCTGAGAGGATCGGAGTCGTCGCCTTCGCGGTCGACGGGGTCCACCCCCACGATGTCGGTCAAGTCCTCGACGCCGACGACGTCGCGATCCGCGTCGGGCATCACTGCGCGATCCCGCTTCACACCTTCTTCGGGGTGCGCTCCTCGGCGCGCGCTTCCGTCTCGCCGATGACCTCGGTCGAGGAGATCGACCGCTTCCTCGCGTCCCTTGGGCGCGTCCGCTCCTACTTCGGAGGTCGCTGATGTCGAGCCTCGACCAGCTCTACCAACAGGTGATCCTCGATCACGCGAGGGCCCGGCACGGCGCGGGCCCGGTCGAGGACGTCGCCGCTTCTTCGCACCAGGTGAATCCCACCTGCGGTGATGAGGTGACACTCGGCGTCCTCCTCGACGAGGAGGGGACCATTACCCGTCTCGTCTGGGACGGGGACGGGTGCTCGATCTCA
>CAZJTN010000110.1:1944-2646 GCA_964548945.1 uncultured Schaalia sp. | reverse complement strand
AGGGTCTTCGAGATCCAGGGGCCGAGGGATTCGGCGAGGATCGTGATGGCCTGTCCGACGCGCGCGTGGTTGGAGGGGGTCGGCATGGTCAGTCCTCTCCGAGGGAGTCGAGGTCGAGCGCCTCCTGGGCGCCGCGGACCGGGGCGCCGGCGGCCGCCGCGACGATCTCCGGCCAGGAGGATCCCAGGGAGTTGAAGGCGATTCCGGCGTCGGTCCAGCCGTGACGCTCGGAGATCGAGTAGAGGCGGTAGGCGAGGGAGCGCAGGGCGTCGGCGGACAGGCCCCGGGCCTTCGCCCCGGCGAGGATCCTCGCGGCGCCGTCGATGCCGTCGGCTTCAAGGGCTCGGGCGAGGTGGAGGACGACCTCCCAGTGGGAGATCCTGTCGTCGACGAGCGGGTCGTAGTCGGCGTCCAGGTCGGCCGGGGCGAGGAGCCGGACCCTTCCTCCTGCTGCTTCGAGGACTCCGGAGCGCTTGAGGGCGTCGAT
This sequence comes from uncultured Schaalia sp., assembly GCA_964548945.1. Classification (GTDB taxonomy): domain Bacteria; phylum Actinomycetota; class Actinomycetes; order Actinomycetales; family Actinomycetaceae; genus Pauljensenia. The sequence goes on along the minus strand of CAZJTN010000110.1, from coordinate 2,159 downwards.
GGAGGAGTTGCGAGCCGCGGCGATGGTCTCGGCGTCCCCGTAGGGGCCGGAGGCGAATCCGCGCGTCTCGTACCAGGTGAGGCACCAGCGGGTATCGGGGTCGAGTTCGTCGTCCTGGTCGGAGAGGACCTCGTCGAGGACGGCGTTGATCTCCTCGAGGGCCTCCGCGACGCTCATCCTCTCCCCGTCGGAGCCGATGACTTCGGCGAAGGAGG
>CAZJTN010000110.1:605-1934 GCA_964548945.1 uncultured Schaalia sp. | reverse complement strand
ATGCTCAACATCCTGCCACTGCGTTCCGAGCGCATGGGCCAGGTCGCGGTGATGCTCCATCCGGCGTCGACCATGCCCTGGAGGATCGTCGACCAGCCTGTGGAGGTGCGGCCGTCGTTCGCCGTCTCGGACTGCTTGAAGGCGTAGTAGACGGTCATCGGGTAGTCGGGGTTCGCACCTCTTCGAGCCCGGGCGAAGACTGCGGAGAAGCCCTTTTCGAAGAAGTCCCTGGCGCCCTCCCTGCCATCATGGCGGTAGGGGTTTGCGACGAGCTCCTCCGCCTTGGGGACGAGCATCGTGGAGAAGAGGCGCGGGTGGATCCCCTTGAGGGATCGGCGCAGCCACACGTAGAAGTAGTCGGAGAGGTCGGAGTAGCCGATGTTGTCGTAGTACGGGGGATCAGTGGAGACGACCCTGTTGTCGAAGGATCTGGAGGAGGCGTCCGCCTGCCCGACCTTCGGCACCAGTCCGCAGGGGACTCGTTCAAGAGCATTGGCGACCGCTCTGATCATGACTGCAAGGCTGCCCGAGGACTCCGCAAAGGGATTGCCTTCCGCATAGTCCCACGCCATCGGTATCGCCTGACGAGCGAAGACGTTCCTGAGGATCTCCATTTGAGGATTGTTCGCCCACGTGGTGATCGATGAGGAATAGTCGGTGAGACGGGAGACGATCATCCCGAGATAGGTGGCGACGGCATCGGCGTAGGCCTCGGCTCCGGAGCCCCCGGCCTCCAGCCTTTCTCCGGCGGGCATCCCCGCAGCCACGGCATCTGCGAGCACGCGCTCGCGCGCCTCGCTCACCAGATCCGAGAAAGTCGTCAGAGCGACGATTTGCCGATCTCTGAAAAGATCGACGTAATCCATCATCCCGTACGCCTGAACACGGAATCCGAGCGCCGATTCAGGAAGCTTGCCGACAACCGTTGGCTTCTCTGCATAAATTGAAGCTGCGGAGATGTGCGTACCGTTCGGACCCAAATACTCGCGACGGTTCTGTCCTTCCGCGACAACAGCCATCAATTGCGGAACCAATCCCCTCTCACAAGAAATGGTTCTGATGTACGGGAAATCAATCGGAGCACCGCATGCAATACATGTTGCCCCATTTCGATTGATCGTCCCATCCTCGTCCTTGCCCGGCCCCTTCTTGGGGTCGTGGCCGATGGTGTACTCGACCTTCCCGTCGACGACCTTCGGAACGATGTAGGCCTCCTTGCCCTTCTTCTTCCCGAGCCACCAGGAGCGGACCAACGGTGCGTCGATGCCGCACGCGGGGTTCGGACAGGTCACCGTGCGCGCCCAGATCCACGCGATCACGGTGGCCTCC
>CAZJTN010000110.1:0-595 GCA_964548945.1 uncultured Schaalia sp. | reverse complement strand
CGCGCCTCGGCCTCCTCCCTCATCCACCTGCCGTAGCGGCGGACGTCCTCGGCGAGCCCGCTCGCTCCCGGCCATGAGGGCACCATCCTCTCCGCATCGGGGTGCACCGGCGGCCGTCCGGCGAACCCTGGAGGGATCTCGATGAGGGCCTTGTTGATGAGGACCGCGACGGGATTGAGGTCCGAGGCCTCGGCCTTGAGGCCGAGTCTCTGCGCTTCGAGCGGGATCGAGCCGCCTCCTGCGAAGGGGTCGAGGAGGACCGGGGGCCGATCCCCGCAGGACTCGCGGACCTCCCGGCGGATCTCGCGCCACAGATCCTCATCCGAGAGGTTGTCCCAGTCGACCATCCTCTCGATGAGGCGGAAGAGCCTCCGCCTCTCGGCCTCGACCCGGCGGGAGGCCTCCGCCGCGGGATCCTCAACCCCCTCATCCTGCGCCGCTGCGAGGAAGGAGGCGTAATGCTCGGAGGGGTCGTCGACGAGCTGGGAGAAGAGGACCGCCCGTGCCGCGGCGAGCGGACGCCTCGCCCACCACAGGTGCAGGGTGGAGGGGTGCCCCTTGCGGATCGATTTCTCCCTGGCCGACTGCTTATTGA
>CAZJTN010000109.1:0-2835 GCA_964548945.1 uncultured Schaalia sp. | reverse complement strand
AACTCCCCCCTATCCTACACTCTTTCCCTACACGACGCTCTTCCGATCTCGGCCCAGTGTGATCACCTCGGTCAACGCGGTGGGGACGCCGTGGCTGATCGAGGTGATCAGGCTGGTCATCATGGCCCGGCCTCTGGTCCGGTCGGGTTCACGGTAGGCCGCGATCATCCGTTGGTAGATGCCCCAGGTGGCTTCGACCTCGACATGATCATCGCCCGTGAACAGGGCAGTGAGCCGGTCCTTCTGCCGGTCGGTGAGGAGGCCGGCGCCGGTGTGCAGGGTCCGGCGCGCCGAGTAGAGCGGGTCACTGGTGCGGCCTCGATGTCCGTGGATGGCCTGTTGGACGCGTCGCCGGCATCGGTCGAGGGCGTCACCGGCGAGCCTCACGACGTGGAACGGGTCCATGACGGTGGTGGCGTCGGGCAATTCTTCGGTGGTGGCGGTCTTGAAGCCGGTGAACCCATCCATGGCCACGACCTCCACGCCGGCCCGCCACGCTTCGGGTCGGGCAGCTAGCCACGTCTTGAACGCCTGCTTGGAGCGGCCCTCGACCATGTCCAGCAGGCGTGCCGGGCCGGTGTCATCCCTGATCGGGGTGAGGTCAATTATCACGGTGACGTACTTGTCGCCGTGACGGGTGTGCCGCCACATGTGCTCGTCGACGCCGAGCACATGGACGCCGTCGAAACGCCGCGGATCGTTGATCAGGACCCGCTTGCCCTCGGCCAGGACGGCGTCGTTGGCGGTGTTCCACGACACTGCCAGCCCTTCGGCGATCCGGGCCACGGTCAGATGCGCGACCACGAGTCCTTCCAACGCCCACCGCAACGCCCGTCGGGACAACTTCGCCCGCGGCTCGGCGGCCTTGCTCATGTCCTGACGCCACACATGCCCGCACTCGCCGCAGCGGTAGCGACGCACGGTGACGAGCAAGACGGTCGGCCGCCAGCCGAACGGCTCGTGCGCCAGACGACGCACCACGGTGCCACGCGGCGTTCCCTCGCAGCCGCACCGCCGGCACCACTGGTCCGGCTCAACGACCCGGCAGGCCAACACGGCCCGCTTCGGCTCGATCTGTTGGCCGACGACCTCCAGGCCGAGCTCGTCGAGGCGGGTGAACGTGGTCAGGTTGGGGCGCGTGAAGGTAGCGTGAGGCACGTCGAGGTCTTCCGGATGGTGAGTGTGAGAACTTCCATCTTCGGGAGGCCTCGACCCTCATCGGCGGACCGACGCGCCGCCGCGATCACCCCGCTTCTACACCCTCAAATGTGATGAGCCTCTGATGTCATCTGGCTGTGAGGGCACTCGGGCGTTCCCCGAACGGGAGATCCCGGTAGGGCTGGGGATAGAGGCATTCGTGAGAAGAATCCGCCTGTCCGAGTTCTCCGTGATTGAATCAATCGGGCAGCGCACGAGCTATCGACTCGCAAGGCGGGTGAGAGTTTGGGGTCTCGTATTCCTCGCCTGAGTGATGGTCCTCGGCTTCGTCGGCTGCGCTGTGGCTCCGCACGACACTGCTCTCAGTCGACACGGTCGTCGAGTCTGCCTGAATGCTCTGAGTTCAGGATGTACATGCAGCCGTTCCCCTTTGTCGCCTGGAAGGTGTTCGAGATGCGGCGAGGTCCTCTCCGCGATGGGGCCGTCGACGCCGAGCGAGACTTGACGGTCAATAGGCCCTGCCTGCCGGTAGTGACACGCGATGAGGAATCTGGGGCCGGCCGTGTCGACGCGTGGAGAGGGAAGCAACTGCTGGCCGTGCGGGACAACTCCAGGGCCATGCCCCCGGAGGTCGTCGTGCCGCTGCAGGGACTCCATGCGTATCCACGTCGAGGGCGTTTCGTGGTTGGGAAGACTCGGGCTGGGAAATGCTCCCTCGAGAACTGAAGCGATGACCGGCACGATCGAGCGGATGGTCACCTCGAAGAGGCCGTTCCGCGAGCTGGTTAAACGGAGGAGCTTCCAGGAGCTTCGCCACCCGAGTTGTGGGTCCGGTGCGCGGCCGCCGCATTCGCGCGCCTCCACGTGCCTTCCGGCGCGCGTGCTGCATCGCCTTTCGTGCACGGAGAATCGATCGCGGAGACCATGTTCCCACTGGTGTGATGTCATTCGAGCGTGAGCTGTTAGAGCGTGAATGAAGGGATCGGGGATTGATCTCCCCGGTGTGCAGGGGCGGTAGTGGGGAGGGCATTGCGTCCGATGAGGAGCTCATAGGTGGCGATGAGCTCGGCAGCTCGATGACTCCCATGTGCCCGGCCATTCGTCATTACGGATCCGGCGCGGACGTCTCGGTCCTGCGCGTCCACGAGGACGCAGCCGTGCGATATTCCTCTCGTCTGTCGAGGGACTCTGCCTTCCAAGCAGATCACGCGAATAGGCGGCTGGTGTGGTGAAGTGAGCCGGAACTGGGCGCGTCGACAGTGGCGGGCCTCCATGCATCGCCGCCGCCGGTACCGATGTCCCTTGGACAGTCATAGGGTTTGAAGATCGCCTGGGCCGAAGAAGTGGGTGCCTGCGCCGGGGGCGAGCGGAGGAAACGAGCTCGTCGCCTTCCGCAACGCGCGCCGATGCGCTGAGACATTCGCCGGCGGAATAGCGGGAACCGGCGGGGCCCCGAAGTGCGGACACGGGGAGAATCGCCGGAGCCATCGGCGCGAGGTGTCGTGCGGAATGCTGTGCTTCGGCCTGTGCGGTGTGTGTGCTGTCACAGGGTGTGGGTTTGACGGTGGTGGGTGGGGCGTGTAGATTATTCACCTGTCGCCGGGAGCTGTTGTGGTTCTGGTGGTTGCCTCTTCTTCTGGGGTTTGGGCTGTTGTGGTCTGGGTTCTGGGGGTGTGT
>CAZJTN010000108.1:0-2862 GCA_964548945.1 uncultured Schaalia sp. | reverse complement strand
GATGTTCCGGGCGCTGCGCACCCGCTACCCCGAGGCGAACATCGTCGCCGTCGACTACGATCCGGGCGCCTCGGAGGTCAACCAGCTCAACCGCATCAAGCTCATGCTCTCCACCGCGATCGAGCGCCGCAACGACACGGGCGAGGAGTCCGAGGTCCTCGAGCTCCACGGGCTCGACGTCGATGCGCTCGACGAGCCCGGGGTGCAGGGCTGCGGTTGCGGGATCGACGAGGCCGCGGCCTGCGGGTGCGGCGGCGGGGCGGTCGCCGAGGATGCGCACAGGGTCGTCGGTCTCGGGATGCCGAGCCTGCCGAGGCGCCGGGGCGCCGCCTTCCGCTGAGCTCGGGCCCTCAGCCCCTCATTCCGCCGGGCGCGCCCGGGGCGTCGGTGCGACGAGGACGAGGAGGGAGGCGGCGATGATCGTGAGGCCGACCCAGCCGAGGAGGCTGAGGCGTTCACCGACGATGAGGACGGCGAGGAGGGCCGCGACCCCCGGCTCGATGAGGGTGAGGAGGGTGACGGTCGAGGTCCGCAGGCGCGTGAGGCCGTAGCCGAAGAGGACGTAGCCGAGGAACATCGGCACGAGCGCCATGTACGCGCCGACCCCGAAGGCGCGCGGTCCCGACAGGAGGGGCGCGCCCGTGAGGACGAGGACGGGCATGAGGAGGAGGCCGCCCGCTCCGAAAACCGCGCCCATCGCCGCGGAGCGCGCGACGCCCTCCTCCATGAAACGGCGCGCGGCCCAGGAGTAGGCGGCGTAGGCGAGCCCGGCGACGAGGGCGAGGCCGATCCCGAGCTCGAGGGCGCCCGCGCCCGCGTCGGGGCCCGCCGGGTCGCGACCGGCCGCGAGGAGCGCCGAGCCGATGGCGCCGAGAACGGCGGCGGCGACCCACCTCGGCTTCGGCCTCGTCTTCTCCGTCGCCGCTTCGATGAGGCCGGCGAAAAGGGGCGCGGTCGCGAGGGAGACGACCGTGCCGATCGCGACGCCGGAAAGGCGCATCGAGGTGTAGAAGGCGAGCGGGTAGACGAAGACGGAGAGTGCGCCCACGGCGAGGAGCCCCGGCCGGGCGAGGATCCTCGCCCTCGCCGCCCGCAGCGCCGGGAGGGCGATGAGCGCTTGGAGGATGCCGCCCAGTCCGAGGGAGACCGCGGCGATCGCGAAGGAGGGGACCTCGGGCGCGAAGGAGGCGGCCGTGCCCGTCGTCCCCCACAGGATCGAGGTGAGGACGACCGCGGCGAGGGCCGGTGCTCGACCCGCGTCCGGCGCGGTGGAAGGCGGGGAGGTCATGGCCCGATTGTCCACGGTGGAGCGGCTCGTGGCGGAGGCGGACCGGATCCCGGCGGCGGCTGGGGGCGGGCCGGCGCCTGCGGCGTCCCTTCCGGAGGGCCCAGCGCCCCGGCCTCCTTCCCCGCGCGAAGGGGGAGGGAGGAGCGGACAATGACGAGCGAGAACGAATGGAAGGACTGCGCATGCGACTGAGCGCGCTCGAACAGGTGCCCCTCTTCGACGGGCACGACCCCAGGCGGACGCTCGAGGAGCAGCTGCGCCTCGCCACCGGGCTCGAGGAGCTCGGATACGAGCGCCTGTGGTTCGCCGAGCACCATTCGACCGGCGCCTTCCTCTCCTCGGTCCCGCCGATCCTCATGGCGCACGTCCTCGCTTCGACCACGAGGATCCGCATCGGCTCCGGTGGCGTCATGGCGATGCATCAGGGCTCCCTCCAGATGGCCGAGACCTTCCACCTCCTCGCGACGCTCCACCCCGGACGCGTCGACATGGGCCTGGGGCGAGCTCCCGGAGGGGACATGGTCGCCGCGCACGCCCTCAATCAGGGCAGGGTCATCGACCCGCGCCAGATCGACGCGCTCATCGAGGAGACGATCGCGATCATGCGGCGGACCGTCCCCGCCGAGCACCCCTATGCGGGCCTGCGGGCCCAACCCGAGCCGGAGCTCGCCCCGCAGATGTGGCTCCTCGGCTCCTCCGGCCAGTCGGCCGCATGGGCGGGGGCGCACGGCCTCAACTACGCCTACGCCCAGTTCTTCTCGGGGCGCCAGCAGCCCGAGATCATGGATCATTACCGCTCGCATCTTCCCGCGACGATCGAGGTCGGCGAGGGCGCGCCCGCACCCGCCGAGGCCGGGCTCACCCTCTCCGCGCTCTGCGTCGCGGCTGCGCCGAGCGCCGATGAGGCCCGCGAGCTCGCCTTGCCCGCCGCCTCCTTCCGCCTGCGCCTGCGCAGTGGGCGCCCCGCCTCCTTCACCGCTCCCTCGGCGATGAGCGCCGCCGAGCGCGCTGAGGCCCTCGCCTGGCTCGAGCGCGACACCGCGATCATCGTCGGCTCCTATGACGAGGTCGCCGATCGGATCCGCGGCTTCGCGGCGGCGCATCGCGTCGACGAGGCGATGCTCATCAGCTACATCGCAGACGTCGAGCGCAAACTCGAGCAGTATCGGGAGCTCGGGGCGCGACTCGCGGACTGAGGCCCGCATCGCGGGCGCCCCTGTCGGCGGCCCCTCGCGCGGGAGTGTGGAACGCGTCGCAGGGCGCTCCCTGATTTGGCGGAGTCGGCCGCCCTCGGCCTATACTGGTCCCCATTGGTAGCGTGTCCGAGCGGCCGAAGGTGCAGCACTCGAAATGCTGTGTGGTGTCACAGCCACCCTGGGTTCAAATCCCAGCGCTACCGCCACGGTTCACCCCGTGATTCCAACGAAAAGTCGGAATCACGGGGTGAACTTTTTCCCCGCCTTCCCCGAACGTTCCCCGGCAGAATGAAAACGCCCTCCCGAACCGCGTCACGCGAAGGGCGCTCGCGGGCACGCCACAACCGAACGAACCTCGCCCACGCGGACACGCGAAGC
>CAZJTN010000107.1:0-2871 GCA_964548945.1 uncultured Schaalia sp. | reverse complement strand
CGGCGGCCCCGGGCACGGCGATCTCCGGCCACGCGCTCCCCTCGGGCAGTGCGGCCGCAGCCCCGCCCCCGGGCGAGCCCGGAGCCCCGACCTCGTCACTCGATTCGGGCACAGCGGAATCGGGCGCGCCCGAGGCGCTGCCGTCACTCGCGGCACCATCAGCGCCCGTCGCGGCCGGGCCCGAAGCGAGGGACGAAGGCTTCGTGTCGGGCCACTCGATGCCCTCGCCCTCGCCGAGCGGACGGCCCTGCTGCTCCCACACATCGGCGATCGCGGCGCCGAAGGAGATGCCGTAGCGGTCCGCGTGCGCGAGAAGGGCCTCCTCGGCCTTCGCACCGATGCCGCGGCGCGGAACGTTGAGGACGCGGCGCAGGGCCACCGTGTCATCGGGGTTGGACACGGCCTGGAGGTAGGCGAGCGCGTCCTTGATCTCCTTTCGCTCGTAGAATCGCGTCCCGCCGACGACCCGGTACGGGATGCCCTGGCGGACGAGAAGCTCCTCGAGGGCGCGCGACTGCGCGTTCGTCCGGTAGAAGACGGCGACGTCGCCCCAATCGCCGCCCGCGTCATGAAGACGGTCGATCTCGCCGACGACGAAACGCGCCTCATCGTGCTCAGAATCGGCGGCATCAAGGGTGATGAGCGCACCATCGCCCGAGTCGGTCCACAGGCGCTTCGGACGGCGCCCCTCGTTCTTCGCGATGACGGCGTTCGCGGCGGAGAGGATGTTCTGCGTCGAGCGGTAGTTCTGTTCGAGGAGGATCGTGCGCGCACCCGGGAAGTCGCGCTCGAACTCTTCGATGTTGCGGATCGTCGCACCGCGGAAGGCGTAGATCGACTGGTCGGAGTCGCCGACGACGGTGAGCTCGGCGGGCGCGATCCCGTCCTCGCCGTCCCCGACGAGGAGACGGACGAGCACGTACTGCGCGTGGTTCGTGTCCTGATACTCATCGACGAGGACGTGGCGGAAACGCCGGTGATAGTGCTCGGCGAGGAGGCGGTTGCCGGCGAGGAGCTCCACGGTCCGCATGATGAGGTCGTCGAAATCGAGGGCGTTCGATTCGCGCATCCGTTTCTCGTATTCGAGGTAGGTGTCGGCGACGACCTTCGAGATCGGGTCCTTCGGCGCGGAGTCGGCGTACTTCTTCGCCGTGATGAGCTCGTTCTTGAGGTCGGAGATCCGGGCGGCGACGAGTTTGGGCGTGAAGCGCTTGATATCGACATTGGCGGCTTTGAGGATGATCTGGATGAGGCGCTGGGAGTCCTGCGCGTCATAGATCGTGAAGGTCGAGCGCAGGCCCGCGGCCTCGTGCTCGGCGCGGAGGATCCGCACGCACGCCGAGTGGAAGGTCGAGACCCACATCCGCGCGGCGGAGCGCCCGACGAGGGCGCCGACCCGTTCGCGCATCTCTGCGGCGGCCTTGTTCGTGAAGGTGATGGCAAGGATCTGCCCGGCGCTCGCCCGGCCCGTCGCGAGCGCGTAGGCGATGCGGTGGGTGAGGACGCGGGTCTTCCCGGATCCGGCTCCCGCCATGATGAGCAGTGGCCCGCCCTCGTGGAGGACCGCCTGCGCCTGCTGCTCGTTGAGTCCGCTCAAGAGCTCATCGGGCTCTGGGCCGAGGGCGCGGCGGCTGCGGGGATGAAGGGATGAGGAGGGGAGCCCGTATTCGGACTCGTCCATGACCGGCGGGACGTCCTCGTCGGGGAGGGCGCCCCGGACGGCGTCGCGGATCGGCGGTTCACCCGGGTCGTCGGCCGTCGGGTCCCACACGGGAAGATCCGCGGCCGTGGGGTCCCACAGGGGCAGGTCGATCGGCCCGAGGTCGGGCAGCGCGGTGTAGTCGCTCATGGCCTTCCCACTCTAGTTCAGGGGGCGGGCACCTGCGGCGTGCCGCTCGCCTGCGCGGGGCCCCTTTCGAGCTCTCGACGTCAGGCGATACGGTCGGAGGCTGCTTCTCGTCGCGTCAGCACCGTTTCCCGACGAAAACACCGCCAAAATCCGATGTCTTCGCCGGAAAACGACGCACGCGCATGCCGACGCTCTCGTGCCCTACTTCTTGCGGTAGAGCGACTTCGTCGCGTAGATGGGCTCGTTCGTCACCTGGACTCCCAGGGAGCGGAAGATCCCCTCGTCGACGGGGCCGAGGATCGTCGAGGTGTGGACCTCGCAGCCGCGCAGGTCGCCGAGACGGTCGAGGGCGCGGCGCGCGTAGGGATCTGTGGAAGCGGAGACGGCGAGCGCGATGAGGACCTCATCGGTGTGGAGGCGCGGGTTGCGCGAGCCGAGGTGACCGGTCTTGAGGGTCTGGATCGGTTCGATCGCCTCGGGCGAGAGGAGCTTGACGGAGTCGTCGATGCCGGCGAGGACTTTGAGGGCGTTGAGGAGCATCGCGGAGGAGCAGCCGAGGAGTTCGGAGGTCTTCCCGGTGACGATCGTGCCGTCGGCGAGCTCGATGGCGGCGGCGGGCGCCTTGGTCGACTTGGCGAGCCGACGGGCCGGGGAGACGACGGGCCGGTCCTCGGCGGTGATCCCGAGCTTCGCCATGAGCAGGGCGATCCGCTCGGACTGCACGGGCTCGGCGAGTTCCTTCTTCTCCGTGACGAGGGCCTTGTAATAGCGGCGGATGACCTCCTGCTCGGAGGCCCTGCGGCACGCCTCGTCGTCGACGATCGAATGGCCCGCCATGTTCACGCCCATGTCGGTCGGCGACTGGTAGGGGGATTCGCCGAGGATCTCGGTGAAGAGGCGGCCCAGGACGGGGAAGATCTCGACGTCCCGGTTGTAGTTGACGGTTTGGACGCCGTGGGCGGCGAGGTGGAAGGGGTCGATCATGTTGACGTCGTCGAGGTCGGCGGTGGCGGCCTCGTAGG
>CAZJTN010000106.1:0-3175 GCA_964548945.1 uncultured Schaalia sp. | reverse complement strand
GAGATAATGAGCGGTGACTGGAGTTCAGACGTGTGCTCTTCCGATCTCGCATGCTTCTTGAGGAATCCGACACAGTGCCTCAAGTGCTTTGACCGGCCCGGCGCGACGCGGATAGACTGAACAACGCTGTGCGTCAGCAGCGCCTTCGGTGCCTCCCACTCGCCGTCGAGCGGCCGCCGACGCCTCGCGCGAACCGTTTCATCGTGAGCGCGGCCCGAACTTCCAGGCCGCAGCTCCATGACCGACAAGAATTGAAGGTTACGCCCGTGCGCACCTATTCACCCAAGCCTGGGGACGCGGACAAGAAGTGGTACGTCATCGACGCCACCGACGTCGTCCTCGGACGCCTGGCGGCCCAGGTTGCCGCCATTCTCCGTGGGAAGCACAAGCCGACGTTCGCCCCTCACATGGACATGGGCGACAACGTCATCATCATCAATGCGGACAAGGTCGTTCTGACCGGTAAGAAGCTCGAGCAGAAGATGGCGTACCGCCACTCCGGGCGTCCCGGCGGACTGACCGCGACCTCCTACCGCGACCTCATGGCCAAGGCGCCCGAGCGCGCGGTCGAGAAGGCCGTCCGCGGCATGCTTCCCCACAACAGCCTCGGCCGCGCGCAGTTCAAGAAGCTGCACGTCTACGTCGGCGCTGAGCACCCGCACGCCGGCCAGTCGCCGGTTCCCTACGAGATCACCCAGGTGGCCCAGTGAGCGCCCCGCGCCGCTGAGCACCGACAAAAGCACTGAGGAGAACCGTGGCTGAGACCACCGAATTCGTCGAGCTGGATGAGGAGAACGCCCCCAGCTCGTACACGACTGAGACCGAGACGGCGCCCGTCGGCGCCGGCCAGTCCATCACCGCGCCCGGCGCGGGCCTGGGCCGCCGCAAGGAGGCCGTCGCCCGCGTTCGCCTCGTTCCTGGCACCGGCCAGTGGACGATCAACGGTCGCACCCTTGAGGACTACTTCCCGAACAAGCTCCACCAGCAGCTCGTGAAGTCGCCCTTCGTCCTTCTCGACCTCGACGGCCGCTTCGACGTCATCGCCCGCATCAACGGCGGCGGCATCTCCGGTCAGGCCGGCGCGCTCCGCCTCGGCATCGCGCGTGCCCTCAACGAGATCGATCGCGAGGCCAACCGCCCCGCGCTCAAGAAGGCGGGCTTCCTCACGCGCGACGCCCGCGCCATCGAGCGCAAGAAGGCCGGCCTCAAGAAGGCCCGCAAGGCCCCGCAGTACTCCAAGCGCTGATCGTCGCTTCAGTCTGCACGTCGCTGCGGCCCCGCTCCTCGGATTGACGAGGGCGGGGCCGCGGTGCGTTCACGGGCGAGGAGACTCGGCCGCTGCGCCGGGGTGCGCCGGGCTGTACCGGTGTGGGCCGGGCTGTGCGGAGCGAGCTTCCCTGCCGGGTACGCTGGGGCCAGTGCCCGACGGCGGACTTCGGTCGGGCGAAGGACCGGAAGGAATCCTCATGGCGAGAATGTTCGGAACCGATGGTGTGCGCGGGCTGGCCAATGACCTGCTCACCCCGGCACTGGCTGTGCAGCTCGGCCAGGCGGCCGCGCGCGTGCTCACGCGGGACAACCCCTCGGGCATCCGCTCGCGCACGGGCCGGCCGCGGGCCATCGTCGGTCGTGACACCCGAGCGAGCGGCGAATTCCTCGACCACGCGATCAGCGCCGGACTCGCGTCCTCGGGCGTGGACGTCACCCGCGTCGGGATCCTCCCAACGCCGGCCATCGCCCACCTCACGGCGACGCAGAACATCGACCTCGGCGTCGTCATCTCCGCCTCGCACAACCCCTTCCAGGACAACGGCATCAAGTTCTTCGCCCGTGGCGGCTACAAGCTCGATGACGCGCTCGAAGACGAAATCGAGGCCCTCCTCGGCAAGGTCGAAGACCTTCCGACCGGCGCGGGCGTGGGGCGCGTCATCAAGGGGGAGACCGTCGCCGACCAGACCTATGTCAACCACCTCGTCGATTCGGTCGCGACCGATTTGTCGGGCCTGCGCATCGTCGTCGACGCGGCGAACGGCGCCGCGTCCTTCGTCGGCCCTGCGGCCCTGCGGGCCGCCGGCGCCGAGGTCATCGTCATCAACGCCTCGCCCGACGGCATCAACATCAACCGCGATTGCGGGTCGACCCATCCTGAGCAGCTCCAGAACTACGTCGTGTCGACCCACGCGGACATGGGTGTCGCCTACGACGGCGATGCGGATCGCTGCCTCGCGGTGGACGCGGAGGGCACCCTCGTCGACGGCGACCAGATCATGGGTCTTCTCGCCCTCGGCATGAAGGAGGACGCGACGCTCGGCTCCGATACCCTCGTCGTCACCGTCATGTCGAACCTCGGCCTCATCCTCGCGATGAAGGAGCACGGCATCCGCACTGTTCAGACCGGCGTCGGCGACCGCTACGTCCTGGAGAAGATGCTCCAGGGCGGGTACACCCTCGGCGGCGAGCAGTCCGGGCACGTCATCGACACCCTCCACGCGACGACCGGCGACGGCGTTCTCACTTCGCTGCGCGTCGCCGCGCGGATGAAGCGCACCGGCAAGTCCCTCGCCGAGCTTGCCTCCATCGTCGAGCGTCTCCCGCAGACCCTCATCAACGTCAAGGGGGTCGACAAGGCGGCGGCGAGTACGGACTCCGCGGTGCAGGCCGCGGTCGAGAAGGCCGAGGCGGAGCTCGGTGCGACCGGGCGTGTCCTCCTGCGCCCCTCGGGGACTGAGCCGCTCGTCCGCGTCATGGTTGAGGCGAAGACTCAGGAGCAGGCCGATGCGGTTGCCCGCACCCTTGCGGATGTGGTCAAGGAGAATCTTGCGCTCTGAGTGCTGAGTGAGCATCGGGCGGCGCACCCCCGGTGCGCCGCCCGATGCCATCCCCCCTTCGCCGAGAGCATTACCTCTGCGCGCTGAGAGCATTACCTTCGTGCGCTGAGAGCATTACCTTTGCACGCTGAGAGCATTACCTGTGCACTGCCCCATGCGGTGCACGCAGGCGGTCCTGGCGATGGTCAAGCTTTCGAGGGCGGAGGGGTAATGCTTTCGAGGGCGGAGGGGTAGTGCTTTCGAGGGCGGAGGGGTAATGCTTTCGAGGGCGGAAGGTAATGCTCTCGGGGGGTGGGAGGTAGATCGGAAGAGCACACGTCTGAACTCCAGTCACGAGATTCCATCTC
>CAZJTN010000105.1:2743-3208 GCA_964548945.1 uncultured Schaalia sp. | reverse complement strand
GACTACCGGAGCATCGACGTCACGGCCGACGCCGAGGCGCTCGACTTCATCAAGCGACTCGGCTACCAGCAGGCCCCGGTCGTCATGGCGGGAGAGGACCACAGGTCGGGCTTCCGCCCCGACCGGATCAAGAAGGCGGCCGCCGCCGCGGCCGCGGCGCCCCTCGCCGTCGGCCAGGCCTGAGCCTCCCCCTCGTCCCGGCCGCCGCGAGGCGACCGGGACGATCTGCGTCCGCAGCGCCCCGACCTCGTCGATCGATGAAAGGAAGGCCGTCATGGTGAAGGTCGTCTACTTCTCCTCGGCGACGAACAACACGAAGCGCTTCGTCGACAAGCTCGGCGTCGACGCGGAGCGGATCCCCCTGCACCGCTCGGACGCGCCCCTCCACGTCGTCGAGCCCTACGTCCTCATCACCCCGACCTACGGGGGCGGCACCCACAAGGGCGCGGTCCCCAAGCAGGAGAT
>CAZJTN010000105.1:0-2721 GCA_964548945.1 uncultured Schaalia sp. | reverse complement strand
GAAGGTTCCCCACAAGGACAAGTTCGAGCTCCTAGGGACCCCCGAGGACGTCTCCCGAGTTCGCAAAGGACTGGAAGAGTTTTGGCAGACAATCTCAACGACGCGGCCGTAGCGCAGGCGCGGGCCGACGAGCTCGACTACCACGCCCTCAACGCGCAGCTCAACCTCTACGACGCCGAGGGCCGCATCCAATTCGACGCGGACCGCGAAGCCGCGCGGCAGTTCTTCCTCCAGCACGTCGACCCGAACACGGTGCGCTTCGACTCGATCGAGGACAAGCTCGCCCACCTCGTCGACGAGGGCTACTACGAGGCCGAGGTCCTCGAGCAGTACTCCCCCGCCGAGCTCAAAGCCCTCTTCCAGCGCGACGACGCCCACGAGTTCCGCTTCCCGACCTTCCTCGGCGCCTTCAAGTACTACACCTCGTACACGCTCAAGACCTTCGACGGGAAGCGCTACCTCGAGCGCTTCGAGGATCGCGTCACCATGGTCGCGCTCTACCTCGCCCGTGGGGATGTCGCCCTCGCCGAGGCCCTCGTCGACGAGATGATGACCGGCCGCTTCCAGCCGGCGACCCCGACCTTCCTCAATGCCGGCAAGAGGGCGCGCGGCGAGCTCGTCTCCTGCTTCCTCCTGCGCGTCGAGGACAATATGGAGTCGATCGCCCGCGGCATCAACTCCGCCCTCCAGCTCTCCAAGCGCGGCGGCGGCGTCGCCCTCTCCCTCACGAACCTGCGCGAGGCAGGGGCGCCGATCAAGAAGATCGAGAACCAGTCGAGCGGCGTCGTCCCGGTGATGAAGCTCCTCGAGGACTCCTTCTCCTACGCGAATCAGCTCGGGGCGCGCCAGGGCGCGGGCGCGGTCTACCTCCACGCCCACCACCCCGACATCATGAGCTTCCTCGACACGAAGCGCGAGAACGCGGATGAGAAGATCCGCATCAAGACCCTCTCCCTCGGCGTCGTCATCCCCGATATCACCTTCGAACTCGCGCGCAACAACGAGGAGATGCACCTTTTCAGCCCCTACGACGTCGAGCGCGTCTACGGGGTGCCCTTCTCGGAGATCTCCGTGTCGGAGAAGTACCGCGAGATGGTCGCCGACGAGCGCATCCGCTCGACGACGATCAATGCCCGCCGCTTCTTCCAGACCCTCGCCGAGATCCAGTTCGAGTCCGGCTACCCGTACATCGTCTTCGAGGACACGGTGAACCGCGCGAACCCGATCAAGGGGCGCATCACGATGTCGAACCTCTGCTCGGAGATCCTCCAGGTCTCGGAGGCCTCGACCTTCAATGAGGACCTCTCCTTCGACCATGTCGGCAAGGACATCTCCTGCAACCTCGGCTCGCTCAACATCGCGAAGACGATGGATTCGGAGGATTTCTCCAAGACGGTGGAGACGGCGATCCGCGGCCTCACGGCCGTCTCGGACCTCTCCGACATCCAGGCGGTCCCCTCGGTCGCGCGCGGCAACCGGATGAGCCACGCGATCGGCCTCGGCCAGATGAACCTCCACGGCTACCTCGCCCGCGAGCACGTCATGTACGGCTCGGAGGAGGCCCTCGACTTCACGAACATGTACTTCCTCACCATCGCCTACGAGGCGATCAAGGCCTCCTGCCTCATCGCCAAGGAGCGCGGGACGAGCTTCGAGGGCTTCGAGGAGTCGAAGTACGCCTCGGGGGAATACTTCGCGAAGTACATCGAGGGCGACTGGACGCCGAAGACCGACAAGTGCCGCGAGCTCCTCGCGAAGTCCTCGATCCGGATCCCGACGCCCGAGGACTGGAAGGCCCTCGCGGCCGAGGTCGCGAGCCACGGCATGTACAACCAGAACCTCCAGGCGGTCCCGCCGACGGGGTCGATCTCCTACATCAACAACTCGACCTCGTCGATCCACCCGATCGTCTCCAAGATCGAGATCCGCAAGGAGGGGAAGATCGGCCGCGTCTACTACCCGGCGCCGTACATGACGAACGACAACCTCGAGTACTACGTCGACGCCTACGAGATCGGTCCGGAGAAGATCATCGACACCTACGCGGTCGCGACCCAGCACGTCGACCAGGGACTGTCCCTCACGCTCTTCTACCCGGACACGGTGACGACGCGCGACATCAACAAGTCGTACATCTACGCGTGGCGCAAGGGGATCAAGACGCTCTACTACATGCGCTTGCGCCAGATGGCCCTCGAGGGCACCGAGGTCGCCGGCTGCGTGTCCTGCATGCTCTGACCCCGACGCCCCGCTCCGGCGGCGCTCCCGCGGCCCCGTCCTCGTTCCCCGACGAGGGCGGGGCCGCGCGCTATCGGCGGGCCCGCGGGGCCCGGGCAGGGATCGGGGCTTTCCGGGGCGGGGCGCCGCTCCGTCGTGCAGAGGGAACCCGGCCGCGGAGGTCCGAGGAGCGGACAGGGATGCGGCGTCGCTGAAGTCGACATGAAGAAGAACTCAAGCACGCTTCATGAACAGTTAATGGCCTGGTCAAGGTAGCATTCGAGGATCGTCTCGGCGGTGGGCGACGAGCCACTCCGCCCCTCCCGAGAGCCGCCGGGGAGGCCCGCGGATCGATGAACGCCGAGGAAAGCGGAGGAAACATTATTGTGACCTAGGTCCTAAGTGCTAGTCTTCCCGCGTCCCCGACACCATCGGCGGATGAAGGAGCCCCCATCAGCACACGCGCCGAGGCCGGTCCTCGACGCGACACGCATCGCCCCTCAG
>CAZJTN010000104.1:0-3340 GCA_964548945.1 uncultured Schaalia sp. | reverse complement strand
CCCGGAACACCGGTGAAGATGAAGACACAGTTCACCCCGAGCACGCCGAGCACGGGCGCGAGGCCGCGACGAGCCCCGAAGCGCTCGAGAAGGGCATCGTCGCCTCCGCGACGCGCACGGACCTCATCCTCTCTGCGGAGATCATGCTCATTTCGCTGGCGAACATCACGGAGGAGTCGAACGCGATCCGGGTCGGGATCATGATCTTCGTCGCCTTCTTCATGACCTTCTTCGTCTACGGGCTCGTCGCGATCCTCGTGAAGATGGACGACCTCGGCCTGCGCCTCGCCGCGCGCGAGGACGGCGTCGCGGCCTTCGGTCGTGGGCTCGTCTCGGTGATGCCGAAGGTCTTCACCGTCATCGGCGTCGTCGGCACGATCGCGATGCTCTGGGTCGGAGGGCACATCGTCATCGCCTCCCTCTCCGATCTCGGCGTCACGGGCCTCCATCACCTCGTCGAGGAGGCGGTCCACCTCGTCGAAGCGTGGGGCGGCGCGGCGGCATGGTCGATGGAGACGGTCCTGTCGGGGATCTTCGGGCTCCTGTGGGGCTCGGTGATCGCCTACGCGTGGCTCGGGATCTCCTCAATCCTCCCGAAGAAGACGGGGGCGGCGCATTCCTGAGCGCCCTGCCCGTCATTGCGCATCGCCCTCGGCACCAGCGGATTCTTCGCCCTTCACGCGCACCCTTCGCTCCGCAGCGCATTGCGCCGAGGGCGAAAGGCTGTTGGCTTCAGCACCGCCCCCTTCCCGAATAGGACTAAGGACCTGTAACCTAATTCGTGTGCAGGGCTCCTGGAGCCGCAGCAACAACCGATGAAGGAGACGACATGTCCGTCTACACACTCCCCGATCTTCCCTACGACTACGCCGCCCTCGAGCCCCACATCTCGGGCCGGATCATGGAGCTCCACCACGACAAGCACCACGCGAACTACGTCGCGGGCGCGAACGCCGCTCTCGAGAAGCTCGAGGCCGCACGCGAGTCGGGCGACTTCGCCGCCGTCAACCTCTTCGAGAAGAACCTCGCCTTCAACCTCGGCGGGCACACGAACCACTCGATCTTCTGGCTCAACATGACCCCGGATGGGCAGGGCCGCCCCTCCGGCGAGCTCGCGAGCGCGATCGACGAGTTCTTCGGCTCCTTCGAGAAGTTCCAGGCCCAGTTCGCCGCCGCCGCCCTCGGCCTTCAGGGCTCCGGCTGGGGCGTCCTCGCCTGGGACGCGCTCGGCAAGCGCCTCGTCACCTACCAGCTCACCGATCAGCAGGGCAACATCCCGGTCGCGGCCGTCCCGCTTCTCATGCTCGACATGTGGGAGCACGCCTTCTACCTCGACTACCAGAACGTCAAGGCCGACTACGTCAAGGCGTGGTGGAACGTCGTGAACTGGGCGGACGTCGCAGCCCGCTTCGAGAACGCCCGTTCCGCTTCGGGCCTCGTCATCGCCTGAGGCTCCTCGCCCTCGGGCTGCGAGGGCGGGCGCGCCGCTGGGACGCGACACGGGGGACCGCACCTTCCGGTGCGGTCCCCCTTCGTTGTGCCCGACCCGAGTCGGGAATCAGATGAGCGAGAGCATCGTCGGCGAGACGAGCTTGAGGACGTTGTTGCGCCCCTCCTCCGCGGTCGGCGCGTCGACGGCGAAGGCCGCCATCTGCTGGCAGGTCGCGAGGTCGTGGAGGCGCAGCGCGGCCCGCACGGCATTGACCTTCGAGGGCGCCATGGAGAGCGAGGCGACGCCCAGGCCCGTGAGGACGAGCGCGAGGAGCGGATCGCCCCCGGCCTCGCCGCACACGCCGATCGGCTTGCCGGTCGCGCGGCCGCCCTCGCAGGCGAACTTGATCATTTGAAGGACGGCGGGCTGCCAGGCGTTGAGGAGCGGGGCGAGTTCGCCGTCCATGCGGTCGGCGGCCATCGTGTACTGCGTGAGGTCGTTCGTGCCGATCGAGGCGAAGTCGACGACGTCGAGGAGGTGGTTGGCGCGGATCGCGGCCGCGGGGACCTCGATCATGATGCCGACCTTGGGCAGGCCGACGCCGCGCGCCTTGTCGGCGAACCACTCGGCTTCTTCGAGGGTCGACACCATCGGGGCCATCACCCACAGCTCCGCCTTCGTCTTCGCGTGCGCGGCGGCGAGGGCGGCGAGCTGCGTGTCGATGAGATCCTCGCGGACTTGGCACAGTCGCAGGCCGCGGCGCCCGAGGGCGGGGTTCGCCTCGGGACCGAGGTCGGCGAAGCTCAGGGGCTTGTCGGCGCCGGCGTCGAGGGTGCGCACGACGACGCGGCGCTCGCCGAAAGCCTCGAGCACCTTCGTGTAGGTGTCGATCTGCTCGTCGAGGGAGGGCGCGTCCGCGCGATCGAGGAAGAGGAACTCCGTGCGGAACAGGCCGGCGCCTTCGAGGTCGACGGTCGAGGCGCGCTGGGCGTCGTCGACGGTGCCGATGTTCGCGAGGAGCTTCACGCGGTAGCCGTCGTAGGTCGCGCCCTCGCCGGACGAGCCGGCGAGCGCGCTCGCACGGCGGCGCGAGCGCTCGGCGAGGAGCTCGACCTCTTCGTCGGTCGGCTCGACGACGACCTCGCCGACGCCGCCGTCGAGGGCGAGCATCGTGCCCTCTTCGACCTCGAGGATGCCCGAGACCTTGACGATCGCGGGGATGCCGAGCTGGGCGGCGAGGATCGCGGTGTGCGAGGTCGGGCCGCCGACCTCGGTGAGGATGCCCTTGACGGTTTCCGGGTCGAGGGTCGCGGTCTCGGGCGGGGCGAGGTCGTGGTCGACGAGGACGACGGGCTCGTCGAACTCGGGGACGCCGGGCGCGGGCAGTCCGCGGAGTTCGCAGATCGCGCGGTCGCGGACGTCGTAGAGGTCGGTCGCGCGCTCGGCCATGTATCCGCCGAGGCTCTTGAGCATCTCGGCGTACTCCTCGACGGCGGCGTGCACGGCCTGGGTGACGCCGAGCCCCTTCTTCAGCTTCTTGTCGATGGCCTTCGCGAGGCCGCGGTCGGCGGCGAGCTGGGCGGTCGCCTTGAGGATCGGGGCGGACTCTTCGGGGGCCCGCTCGGCGCGCTCCTTGAGGGAGGTCGAGACGACGGCGAGGGCGGCGCGCACGCGGGCGCCGTCGGCGGCGGCGTCGATGCTCGCCGGCTCGTCGGGGTCGACGCCGGGTGCGGGGCGGACGATCGCGGCCTTCGCCGCGGCGGTTCCCGCGGAGACGCCGATGCCGTGGAGAACGAGGTGCCCGCTCATCATCACTCCTTGTCGAGGTCGCGGGAGAGGAGGGCGACGAGGGAGTCGAGGACCTCGCCCGCCGAGTCGTCCTCGGTGGACAGGGTGACCTCGTCGCCG
>CAZJTN010000103.1:0-3349 GCA_964548945.1 uncultured Schaalia sp. | reverse complement strand
CGTCGTCCGCCCAGTTCGCCTCGTAGTCGACGCCGCGGCGCCGCAGTTCTTCGACGAGGCCGAGGCAGGGCTCGCCTTCATGGGCCTGAAGAGCGTTGCGCAGGATCTCGCTGAGTCGCACGAAGGCCGCACCGGCGACCGCGCCTTCGACGAGGCGGTCGGCGTTCTCCCGATCGAGCTCGAAATGGCATTCGCACGCGCCGTCGACGTCGATCGCGATGCCGACGAGCCAGTCGTTCGCGTCCACCCACCCGGAGACGAAGCACGACGCGTCGATGACCCGAATCGGTCGCTTGACAGTGCACCCGGCGTCCAACCACGCATCGCTCAGCATCGCCGGCCCCCTTCGCGTCGAAGTCGACCCTACCGATGGATCCAGCATGCGCGCACCCACCGGCATCTGCGGCCACGGTACCGAGCAGAGGTGGCGAGCGTTATTCGGGGGCGTACTCCGAGAGGACGACGCGGCCACGGCCGCCGCACTCAGGCGCCGAGGAACCTCGCGACGTACTCCTTGAGAAGGTCCACGACGCGCTGCTTCTTCTCCGAGCGGCTCTCGCCCGACTGCGCGCGCGCGAAGCGGGACATCGGCGGGAGGATGGAGAGGATCTCCGTGCCTTCCTCGGGGACGTACCCCTGTTCGAGCGCTTTATCGACGAAGGCGCGGGCCCTCTCCGGTGCGAGTCTCTCATCGGAAATGATCCGATCGATCTCCTCGCGCTTCGCGGTCTCGAGGATCCGCGTCCACTGCTCGCCGCCGTCGAGCCCGACGGTGTAGGTCTCGAGGAACTTCTCGATGAGGTCGCGCTTCGAGTAGAGCGAGGGGCTCGCGTTGACGATGCGGGTGACATCGGCGCGGATCTCGACGTCCTTCGCATCGCCGTAGGCGGCCTTGCGCTCCTCGACGAGACGGATGATGTAGTCGATGTTGACCTCGACCTGTTTGACGAGTTCGATCTCGAAGACGAGGTCGTCGTTGATGAGCTCCTTGTCGGCGTCGATCCGCGGTCGGATCTCGTTCCACAGGTCGACGTAGACGCCTCGGTAGTCGTCGAAGACGCGCGGCTCGAGGGGATCGTCGCCGGCGAACTCGTCGAAGGAGGTGAGGATGTTCCGCAGGCGCAGGATCTTCGAGAAGAGGGCGATGAACGCCTTCTGCTGCTCCTCGGAGTAGATGAGGCGATCGGTCGGATAGTCGCGCAGATCGCCGACCGCGTCGAGGTATTCGCCGAGGTACTCGGAGTAGGGGCGGATGAGGAACGATCCGCCGCCCTCCTTGTTGCCGAAGAGGGCGACGGCGTCGTCGACCTCGTCCTTGAGGTTCCGGAAGCAGACGATGTTCCCGTAGGACTTCACGGCGTTGAGGATGCGGTTCGTCCGCGAGAACGCCTGGATGAGCCCGTGCGTCCGCAGGTTCTTGTCGACCCACAGGGTGTTGAGGGTCTTCGAGTCGAAGCCCGTGAGGAACATGTTGACGACGATGACGAGGTCGATCTCGCGCTGGGCGAGTCGGCGCGCGATGTCCTCGTAGTAGGCCTCGAACCCGTTGGCGGAGGTGTCGTGATTCGTCCCGAAGGTCTGGTTGTAGTCGGCGATCGCTCCCTCGAGGAAGGCGCGGTCGTCGGCGGAGAGGGCCGAAGGATCGACGGTCTCCTCGGCGAGGGTCTCGCCGGGCGCCTCCGCATTCGGGGCGTAGGAGTAGATGATGCCGACGCTGAGACGCTCGTCGGAGGGCAGGTCGGCCTGCTGGCGGCGGAACTCCGCGTAGTAGTCGCGCGCGAACTTGATCGACTGGGTCGCCAGCAGGGAGTTGAATCCGCGGAGGCGCCTCTCCCCCAGCGTGTAGCTCGACTGCCGCTTCGTCTTCTGGTCGAAGTGCTCGCGGATGTAGGAGACGATCTGGGCGATGCGCCGCGGGTCCCGGAAGACGGCTTCGGTGTCGATGCCCGCGACTTCGGCGTCGTCGACCTCGCCGGTCCGGTGGAAGGTGTCGATGTAGTCGACGCGGAAGGGCAGGACGTTCCGGTCGGCGACGGCGTTGAGGATCGTGTACGAGTGGAGTTGGTCGCCGAAGGCCTGCTCGGTCGTCCGCAAGTGGATGTTCCCGCTGGTCCCGGCGTTCTCGGTGAAGATCGGCGTGCCCGTGAAGCCGAAGAGGTGGTAGTGGCGGAACGCCTTCGTGATCGCGGTGTGCATGTCGCCGAATTGCGATCGGTGGCATTCGTCGAAGATGAGGACGACGTGCCCGGAGTAGATCTCGTGTCCGCGGTGGGCGGCGACGAAGTTCGAGAGCTTCTGAATCGTCGTGACGATGATCGGGACGTGCGGGTCGTTGATCTGGGCGGCGAGCTGCGCGGTCGACTGGTTGGCCGAGACTGTGCCCGCGGCGAAGCGGTTGTACTCCTTGATCGTCTGGTGGTCGAGGTCCTTGCGGTCGACGACGAAGAGGACCTTGTCGACGTCCTCGAGGCCGGCGGCGAGCTTCGCGGTCTTGAACGAGGTGAGCGTCTTCCCGGATCCGGTGGTGTGCCAGATGTAGCCTCCGGCGTCGAGGGTCCCGGTCCGCTTCTGGATGGTCGAGGTGCGGATCCGCTGGAGGATCGCCTCGGTCGCGGCGATCTGGTAGGGCCGCATGACGAGGAGCTGCTTGCCGGTCGTGAAGACGCAGTAGCGGGTGAGGATCGCGAGGATCGTGTGCTTGGCGAAGAACGTGCGCGTGAAGTCTTCAAGCCGGGTGATCTGGTGGTTGCGCGCGTCGGTCCACCAGCAGGTGAATTCGAAGGAGTCGGAGGTGGCGGCCTTCGCCTGGGGGCGTCCGGGCCGGTCTTCGGTGATGTGGTCGCGGCGGGTCGTGTTCGAGTAGTACTTCGTGTGCGTCCCGTTGGAGATGACGAAGACCTGCACGTAGTCGTAGAGGCCGGCGCCCGCCCAGAACGAGTCGCGCTGGTAGCGGTTGATCTGGTTGAAGGCTTCCTTAAGGGCGACGCCGCGGCGTTTGAGTTCGACGTGGACGAGGGGCAGGCCGTTGACGAGGATCGTGACGTCGTAGCGGTTGTCGTGCGCACCTGATTCGACGACGTACTGGTTCGTCACCTGGAGTCGGTTGTTGTGGATCCGTTCCTTGTCGATGAGGCGGATGTTCTTGGTTTCTCCGGTGTCGCGCAGGAGGACTTGGACGTGGTCTTCTTGAATGCGCCGCGTTTTCTCGATGATGCCGTCGGTGCGCCCCGAGATCTTCTCGGCGAAGAAGCGCTCCCATTCCGAGTCGGTGAAGGCGTAGTGGTTGAGGGCTTCGAGTTGGGTGCGCAGGTTCGCGATCATCGCCGCTTCGGAGTCGAAGACGATGTAC
>CAZJTN010000102.1:0-3448 GCA_964548945.1 uncultured Schaalia sp. | reverse complement strand
CCCTTTTCCGAAGTGCTCGGAAGCGAGACTCACTTGTTGGAGACGGCCTTCTTGAGGGTCGAGCCGGCCGAGAGCTTGACGCCGTAGCCCGCGGGGATCTGGATCTCCTCGCGCGTACGGGGGTTGCGGCCCGTGCGGGCGGCGCGCTCGACGCGCTCGACCGAGAAGAGACCGGTGACCTTGACGGCCTCGCCCTTCTGGAGCGACTCGACGAGCACGTCCTGGAAGGCGCCGAGAGCGGCGTCGGCCTCGACCTTGGTGAGGTTGGCGCGCTCGGCGATCTGGGCGACGAGCTCGGTGCGATTCACGGACATTGAGGAACCTCTTCCTGTTGATCTCAGCCGCCAGGCGGCGGCCACTGGGGAAACAGTACGAAACGGCGGGCCCGCTTGTCAGATTGAGGGCGGCATTTCACCGATTTCTCACGGTTTTCCCGCCATTCGGGCACTTTTCCGGGCCCGCGCGACCGCGGAGCGGCCCTTGCCGGGACGCCGGAATGGGAGCGCGCCCCGGAAACGTTTCCCGGGGCGCGCTCTCGAAGCGGTCGATGCTATTCCTTCTTCACCGCGATCACCCTTTGAAGGACGACGAATCCGAGGAGGACGAGGCCGATGAAGACCTTCGTCCACCACGAGTCGAGGCCCTCACGGGCGATGAGGACCTGGATGAGCCCGTAGACGAGCACGCCGACCCCGGATCCGAGGACGAAGCCGTAGCCTCCGGCGAGGAGCGTGCCCCCGATGACGACCGAGGCGATCGCGTCGAGCTCCATCCCGATGCCCGTGAGGTTGAATCCGGACTTCGTGTAGAGCGCGAAGAGGATGCCCGCGATGCCCGCGCAGGTCCCCGAGATCACGTAGACGAGGATGCGCGTGCGCCCCTCGCTCAAACCCATGAGCCGGACCGCCTGGCCCTGGTCCCCCGCTCCGAGGCCGTAGACCGTGCGTCCGAAGCGCGTGTAGTGAAGGATGACGAAGGCGATGAGGAGGACGGCGATCGCGACGATCATCGAGGCGTTGATCCTCCACAGGGCCTTGCCCTCCCCGAACTTCAGCGACCAGGCCGCGAGGGCGGCGAAGCCCTCGTCCTCGATGGGGAGGGACTGGACGGAGACGACGTTCGCGAGTCCTCGCGCGAGGAACATGACGGCGAGCGAGGCGATGAAGGGTTGGATGTCGAAGACCTGTACGAGGACTCCGACGAGGAGGCCGCAGGCCGTCCCGATGAGGACCCCGACGACGATGACGACGGGGAGGGACGCGCCGGCGATGAAGAGTTTCGCCGTGACGAGCCCGACGAGGGCGACGACCGCTCCGACCGAGAGATCGATGCCTCCGGTGAGGATGACGAAGGTCATCCCCACAGCGAGGACGAGGAGGTAGGAGTTGTCGATGAGGAGGTTGGAGAACAGCTTCATCGAGACGAATGCCCTGCGCCCGTCGCCGAGCCCGTAGCGCATCTCGCCGATGATGAGGATGACGGCGAGGGTGAGGATGGTGCCGAGGACGGGGAGGAATCGCCGGTCGATGCGGGGGCGCAGCGCGCGCCGAGGTGTCGAGGTGCTCATCACTTCTCCTCCTTGTCGAGGGCGGATCGGGCGGCCTCTGTGCGGATCCTTCTCAGTCGCATCCGCTCCGTGAACAGGGGCGAGGCTGCGATGCAGACCGCGATGAGGACGAGCGCTTTGAAGAGCGGCGTCGTCTGCGAGGGCAGCTCGAAGATGACGACCGCGCGTTCGAGCGCGGAGAGGATGAGCGCGCCGACGACGGTGCCGCC
Source organism: uncultured Schaalia sp. (assembly GCA_964548945.1). Classification (GTDB taxonomy): domain Bacteria; phylum Actinomycetota; class Actinomycetes; order Actinomycetales; family Actinomycetaceae; genus Pauljensenia. The sequence continues at coordinate 1,672 of CAZJTN010000102.1, read as the reverse complement.
GAGGGAGAAGCGTCCGCCGTCGAGCTTCGTCCCGCCGAGGACGACGACCATGATCGCGTCCATCTCCTTCATGAGGCCGATGTTGTTCGCATCGGCGGCCATCGTCGGAGCTCCGTAGACGATGCCCGCAAGACCCGCGAGGAGGCCGCACACGATGTAGACGATCCACGTCGTCGATCGGGCTCTCACGCCGGCGAGGCGGGAGGCCTCGCGGTTGATGCCGATCGCCTCGAGCATCATTCCGAAGGCGGTTCGCCTGACGAGGAGGGTGAGGACGACGAAGACTGCGACCGCGATGATGACGGGCATGGGGACCCCGAAGAGGAATCCCGAACCGATCGCCTTGAAGGGGGGCGAGGTGACGGTCGTGATCTGCCCCTTCGTGAGAAGCATGGCGATACCGCGTCCGGCGACCATGAGGATCATCGTCGCGATGAAGGGTTGGATCTCGAGGACGGTGACGAGGAAGCCGTTGAATACGCCGATGACGAGGGCGACGAGGAGGCCGAGGAGGAGCGCTGCAGCGACGGTCCCGGGATCGGAGCCCTTGCCGGAGGAGTCGATCCAGGTGAGCGAGACCGCGAGCGAGATCGCCATGACGGCGCCGACCGAAAGGTCGATGCCTCCGGTCGCGATGACGAGGCACATGCCGAGGGCGAGGAGAAGCGGCGTCGCCGCATTCCTCATGATGTCGATGAGCTGGCCGAAGAGGTGCCCGTTCTGGATCGTCACATCGAGGAAGCCCGGCGACTTGACGCCGCAGGCGAGGATGAGGAGGACGAGGGCGATCGCCGGCCAGAACGACGAGTGGGCGGAGGCCTTTTTCAGGGCTGTGCCGATGTCGAAGGAGCGGGTCGTGGGCGCGTCAGTCATCGTCGCCTCCTTGTACGCGGGTTCGGGCCGCCGAAGCGATGGTTTCGAGGACGGTCGATTGGGTGACTCCCGGACCGTTGTCGAGGGTGGCGATCATGTCGCGGTCCCGCATCACGCAGACCTTTCGGCACAGGCGCATGACCTCTTCGAGTTCGGAGGAGATGTAGACGACCGACATCCCCTCGCCCGCGAGCTCGGCGACGAGCTTCTGGATCTCGGCCTTCGCGCCGACGTCGATGCCGCGGGTGGGCTCGTCGAGGATGAGGAGTCGCGGATCGGTTGCGAGCCACCGTGCGAGGAGGACCTTCTGCTGGTTTCCTCCCGAGAGGTTCTTGATGAGCGCGTTCGGGTTGCGCGGTTGGATGTTCATCGCATCCATGAAGCGTTCAACGATCTCGTCGAGCTCCTTGCGGGGTATGGGTTTGAGGGATCCTCGCGCGGCTTGGAGGGCGAGCGCGATGTTCTCCCTCACCGAGAGGTCGGCGACGATGCCGTCCTTCTTGCGGTCCTCGGTCGAGTAGGCGATCCCCTTCTTGAGGGCGGCGAGCGGCGTCTTGAACGCGGTCTTCTCGCCATCGAGTCGAAGCTCTCCCGAATCGGGCTGGTCCGCTCCGGACAGGAGGCGTGCGGCCTCGGTGCGCCCCGAGCCGAGGAGTCCGGCGAATCCGACGACCTCGCCTGAGTGGATGTCGAGATCGTAGGGGGCGATCGCGCGGCCACGGCCGAGTCCGCGGGCTTCAACGATGGCGGGGCCCTGGGCCTCGCCCTCGGAGGCGGCGAGAGCGGTCGATTCGATGTC
>CAZJTN010000101.1:0-3515 GCA_964548945.1 uncultured Schaalia sp. | reverse complement strand
TACACCCTATCCTACACTCTTTCCCTACACGACGCTCTTCCGATCTCGCGTGGGTCGACCTCGATGAGGCTGTCACCCTCGTTCTCTCAGGGAGTATCCACAATCCCAATGCCGTGACCGGCGTCCTCGCGGCGCATGCGGCGCGCGCCCGCGGCTGGGCGGATCTGCGCCCCGTCGACGCCGACTGGATGCGTTGAGGCGCCGTCCCGGGCCGCCGCCTCCGCCGCCCGGGACGGCCCCGATGAGGTGCGATTCCGCTCACGATGCAATTTCGTGAAGCGGAACGCACGAAAAAAGACGTAGACTCGCCTCGACGGAAAGCGGAGAGACGATCGGAGGCGCTGTGTCTGACCAGCAAGACGCGTGCACCCGTGAGCAGGTCCTCGACCTCGTCGTCGAGAAGGGCCCGGTCACGGCGAGCGTCATCGCGAAGATCCTCGGGCTCACCACCGCGGCAGTGCGCCGCCACATCACGATCCTCCTCGAATCCGACGAGATCATCGAGCACGAGCCCGGACTCGTCGGGAAACGAGGCCGCGGTCGGCCGGCGCGTCACTACGTCGCCACCGAGCACGCCCACACCCGCCTCCCCGACGGATACTCCGAACTCGCCCTCAAGGCGCTCGGCTACCTCGGCCAGGTCGGAGGGGACGACGCCGTCGACTCCTTCGCCGCGGCGCGCTCGCGCGAGATCGAACGGCGCTACGCCCCGATCGTCCGAGCCGCAGGATCCGATCCCCGCGTGCGCGCACAGGCCCTCGCCGACGCGCTCACCCAGGACGGCTACGCGGCGACCCTCAGGGAGATCGCCGGCGGCGGATTCGCCGTCCAACTCTGCCAGGGCCACTGCCCGATCCAGTCGGTCGCCAGGGACTTCCCCCAGCTCTGCGACGCGGAAACGAAGGCCTTCTCCCGGCTCCTCGACGTCCACGTCCAACGACTCGCCACACTCGCCGGCGGCGAGCACGTGTGCACGACCCACATCCCCGTGGGCGCGCCCGTCATCCCGCCGGCCACGCGAGCGGCTCTGCGCGAGCGGTCCCGCACGCACCACTCATGAGAGGTGAACACACAATGACCCAGTCACCGCAGGTCGCCGACCTCGATGACCGTCAATTGACCGATGACGAGATCATCGAGTCGATCGGCGCGTACGAGTACGGCTGGCGCGACAACGACGACTACTCGAAGGACGCGCAATACGGCATCAACGCCGACGTCGTCCGGTCGATCTCCGCCCACAAGAACGAACCGGAATGGATGCTCGAGCGCCGCCTCAAGGCCCTCGAGATCTTCGACCGCAAGCCGATGCCCACCTGGGGCCCCGACCTCTCCGGCATCGACTTCGACGCCTTCAAGTATTACGTGAGCCCGACCGACCGGCAGGTGAAGGACTGGCGCGACCTCCCCGAGGAGATCCGCACGACCTACGACCGCCTCGGCATTCCCGAAGCGGAGAAGAATCGCCTCGTCGCCGGCGTCGCCGCCCAGTACGAGTCCGAGGTCGTCTACCAGCAGATCCAGGAGGACCTCGAGCGTCAGGGCGTGATCTTCCTCGACACCGACACCGGCCTCAAGGAATACCCCGAGATCTTCGAGGAGTACTTCGGAAAGGCCGTCCCCTCGGGCGACAACAAGTTCTCCGCCCTCAACACGGCCGCATGGTCGGGCGGCTCCTTCGTCTACGTGCCGCCGGGCGTCCACGTCGACATCCCACTCCAGGCGTACTTCCGCATCAACACCGAGGCCCTCGGGCAGTTCGAGCGGACGCTCATCATCGCCGACGAGGGCTCCTACGTCCACTACGTCGAGGGCTGCACCGCCCCGATCTACGACGAGAACTCCCTTCACTCCGGCGTCATCGAGATCTTCGTGAAGAAGGGCGCACGCGTGCGCTACACGACGATCCAGAACTGGTCGACGAACGTCCTCAACCTCGTCACCCAGCGCGCGATCGTCGAGGAGGGCGGGACCATGGAGTGGATCGACGGCAACATGGGCGCCGCGATCACGATGAAGTACCCCGCCTGCTACCTCATGGGCGAGCACGCCCGGGGCGAAACCCTCTCCATCGGCTTCGCCGGCCCCGGCCAGCATCAGGACACCGGCGCGAAGATGGTCCACATGGCGCCGCGCACCTCGTCCTCGATCGTCTCCAAGTCGGTCTCGCGCGGCGGCGGACGCACCTCCTACCGCGGCCTCGTCCGCGTCAACGCGAGGGCGCGCCACTCGAAGTCGAATGTCCTGTGCGACGCGCTCCTCGTCGACAAGATCTCGAGGACCGACACCTACCCCTATGTCGACGTGCGCACAGACGACGTCGAGATGGGGCACGAGGCGACGGTCTCGAAGGTCTCCGCCGACCAACTCTTCTACCTCATGAGCCGAGGGCTCGGGGAGAACGAGGCGATGGCGATGATCGTTCGCGGCTTCGTCGAGCCGATCGCCAAGGAACTCCCCATGGAGTACGCCCTCGAACTCAACCGCCTCATCGAACTGCAGATGGAAGGATCCGTCGGCTGATATGACGACTGAACACGCGATGGCACAGGCCCACTCACACGGCGCCGTCGAAGAAGGGGGTCACTCCTCCAGGGCCGACCGGCCCACCTCCTTCGTCCTCGACGAGATCCCCGTCCCCAAAGGGCGTGAGGAGGACTGGCGATTCACCCCCATGCGGCGAATCGACAGGCTCTTCGACCCTGCGAACTACGACGAGGGCGACGCCCCCGTGCGCGTCAGCGCTCCCGAGGGCGTCCTCGTCGAGACCGTGACCCGGGAGGATCCGCGTCTCGGCACGGTCCTCGCCCCCGGCGACCGCACCTCCGTCGTCGCCTGGAACGGATTCGAGCACTCGACGCTCGTCACCGTCCCCAAGGGCGCCGTCATCACCGAGCCGATCCGCATCGACGTCGCCGCCCTCGAGGGCACGCGCACTCAGCACCTGCGCATCGAGGTCGGCGAGCTCGCCGAGGCGACGATCCTCCTCACCCACACCGGGAGCCCCGAAGCCGCCCTCAACCAGACCATCGAGTTCTCGGCCGGCGATGCCTCGCGGACGACTCTCGTCGCCATCCAGGAGTGGGACCAGAGCGTCCTCCACGCCTCGAACCACCGCCTCGCCCTCGGCAAGGACGCGAAGCTCACGCACATCGTCGTCACCTTCGGCGGCGACCTCGTCCGCATCTGCTCGGATACGGACTTCCGCGGGACGGGCGGCGAGCTCACGATGCTCGGCCTCTACTTCGTCGACGGCGGTCAGCACCTCGAGCACCGCGTCTTCGTCGATCACTCCCAGCCGAACTGCTACTCGCGGGTCACCTACAAGGGCGCCCTCCAAGGGGAGGACGCGCACTCGGTGTGGATCGGCGACTGCCTCATCCGCGAGGCGGCCGACGACACGGACACCTACGAGCTCAACAGGAACCTCGTCCTCACCGAGGGGGCCAAGGCCGACTCGGTGCCGAACAGATCGGAAGAGCACACGTCTGAACTCCAGTCACCGCTCATTATCT
>CAZJTN010000100.1:0-3515 GCA_964548945.1 uncultured Schaalia sp. | reverse complement strand
GCCCTCGTCCGCCCTCAGGGCGGTCAGCGGATCGTCTCGCTCAGCCCGACGCGCGCGTCAAGCCGAGCAGCGCGTGATCACTCAGCCTTCTCGGCCTCGGTCTCCTCGGCGGGAGCCTCGACGGCCTCGACCTCGCTTGCCTCCACGGCGCTCTCCTCGGCCGGAGCCTCAGCGACGGGCTCCTCGGCGGCCTTGGCGGCGGTCGTTTCGGCCGCCTTGACGACAGCCTTCTTCTCGACCTTCTCGGTGACGATCTCGATGCGCATGAGCGGCGCATTGTCGCCCTTGCGGTTGCCGACGCGGATGAGGCGGGTGTAGCCGCCCTGACGCTCGGGATCGATCGCGGGGGCGATCTCATCGAAGAGGAGGTAAACAGCTTCCTTCGAGGTGATCTTCTTCGCGACCGTGCGGCGGGCGTGCATGTCGCCGCGCTTCGCCTTGGTGACGAGCTTCTCGAAGTAGGGCTGAAGAAGCTTCGCCTTCGCCTCGGTCGTCGTGATCGCACGGTGCTCGATGAGCTGCGCCGCGAGGTTGGCGAGGATGAGCTTCTGGTGCGCCGGGCTGCCGCCCAGGCGGGCGCCCTTCTTGGGAGTGGGCATTGTGTCTCCTACGGATTATTCGCGTCCATCGGACGCTCGGGGTCAGATGGACTGTTCGTCGCTGAACGTGATCGAACCGGAGTCCGGCTCGCCGAAGGACGGCATGACGGAGTCCTTGAGGGTCATGCCGAGCGCGGCGAGCGCGTCCTTGATCTCCTCGATCGACTTCGTTCCGAAGTTGCGGATGTCGAGAAGATCGGCCTCGGAGTGGGCGACGAGCTCGCCCACGGTGAGGATTCCGCGACGACGCAGCGCGTTGTACGAGCGCGACTGCAGGTTGAGGCTTTCGATCGGCAGGGCGAGATCGGCGGCGAGGGTCGCGTCCGTCGTCGACGGTCCGACCTCGATGCCCTCGGCTTCCTCGTTGAGCTCGCGCATGAGGCCGAAGAGCTCGACGAGGGTCTTGCCGGCGGAGGCGAGGGCGTCTCGCGGCGTGATCGCCGGCTTCGTCTCCACGTCGATGACGAGGCGATCGAAGTCGGTGCGCTGCTCGACGCGGGTCGCCTCGACCTTGTACGTCACCTTGACGACGGGCGAGTAGATCGAGTCAATCGGGATCCGCGAGATCTCGGCCTGCGGGTCCTTGTTCTGGGCGGCGGACACGTAGCCGCGCCCGCGCTCGACCGTGAGCTCGATCTCGAGTCGTCCCTTGTCGTTGAGCGTGGCGAGGTGGAGCTCGGGGTTGTGGATCTCAACTCCGGCCGGCGGCTGGATGTCGCCGGCGAGAACTTCGCCCGGGCCCGCCTTGCGCAGGTACATGACGACAGGTTCGTCCATCTCGGAGGAGAGGACGATCTGCTTGATGTTGAGGATGATCTCGGCGACATCCTCCTTCACGCCTTCGATCGTGCGGAACTCGTGCGCGACTCCGTCGATGCGGATCGACGTCACCGCCGCGCCGGGGATCGAGGAGAGGAGGGTGCGACGCAGGGAGTTGCCCAGCGTGTAGCCGAATCCGGGCTCGAGGGGCTCGAGCGTGAAGCGCGAGCGGAAATCGCTGACCTTCTCCTCGGTGAGGATGGGTCGCTCTGCAATGAGCACGTCGTGGTCCTTTCTTCCCGGCGCCCGCCATATGACGCCGGACAGTCGTTCCCGCTCAAGCGGGACAGGGGGTGCGAGCGCGCCGATCGGCGCTGCTCGGACGTGGGGCGGGGCGTTCGCGTCGCGATCGCGAGGGATCGCGGTCCCGGTGCTCGGAAGCTCTTCCGATTCCCGAGGGCGGGGCGCCGCCCGGCGCGAAGGGATCAGACGCGGCGGCGCTTCGGGGGGCGGGCGCCGTTGTGAGCCTGCGGGGTGACGTCCTGGATCGAGCCGACCTCGAGGCCGGCGGCCTGGAGGGAGCGGATCGCGGTTTCGCGGCCGGAGCCGGGACCCTTGACGAAGACGTCGACCTTCTTCATGCCGTGCTCCTGGGCGCGACGGGCCGCCGCCTCGGCGGCGAGCTGGGCGGCGAAGGGGGTGGACTTGCGGGAGCCCTTGAAGCCGACCTGGCCGGAGGAGGCCCAGGCGATGACGGCACCGGTCGTGTCGGTGAGGGAGACGATCGTGTTGTTGAACGTCGACTTGATGTACGCGTGACCGTGGGTGACGTTCTTGGAGATCTTCCGGCGCGGCTTGCGCGCGGCGCCGGAGCGCGAGGTCTTTGCAGCTGCCATGTTGCTTTACAGTTCCTTCTTCAGTCGTGGACGGGCGGCGCGTGAAGCGGGCCGCCCCGAGGCCTTACTTGGCCTTCTTCTTGCCTGCGACGGTGCGCTTGGGGCCCTTGCGGGTACGCGCGTTGGTCTTGGTGCGCTGACCGTGGACCGGCAGGCCACGACGGTGGCGAAGGCCCTGGTACGAGCCGATTTCGATCTTGCGGCGGATGTCGGCCTGAACTTCGCGGCGAAGATCGCCCTCGACCTTGAAGTTCGCGTCGATGTATTCGCGAAGCTTGACGAGATCCTCTTCGGTGGCGTCCTTGACGCGCACGTCCGGGCTGACGCCCGTGGCGGCGAGGGTCTCGGCGGCGCGGGTGCGGCCGATTCCGTAGATGTAGGTGAGCGCGATCTCCAGTCGCTTTTCGCGGGGGAGGTCGACACCGGCAATACGTGCCATCTTGTTGGTGCTCCAGATTGTTCCTCGGAGGTCGTCATCGCGTCTTCCGGGTGAGCACCCGGCCCCGGCCTCCGAACCGGGGGTCGCCTGTGGCGGTGGACGTGATGCTGCGGGGCGAGGCGCCCCTGTTCAGCGTCGGGCGTTCAGCCCTGGCGCTGCTTGTGCCTGGGGTTGTCGCAGATGACCATGACATTGCCGTGGCGACGGATCACCTTGCACTTGTCACAGATCTTCTTGACACTCGGCTTGACCTTCATGGTGGTTCCTCCACCGCCCGAGGGCGGTCAGTGTCGGTTCTTACTTGTAGCGGTAGACGATACGGCCTCGGGAGAGGTCGTAGGGGCTGAGTTCGACGACGACCCGGTCCTCGGGGAGGATTCGGATGTAGTGCTGTCGCATCTTCCCCGCGATGTGGCCGAGAACGACGTGGCCGTTCTTCAGTTCCACGCGGAACATCGCGTTCGGCAGGGCCTCGATGACCGTGCCCTCCATTTCGATGACGCCGTCTTTCTTCGCCATATCCTCCGTCTGTCCTCTACGTTCATCGGATGCGTCGCGGCCGGGGCCGCGGGGCGCGTCACGACGCGGGTACACGTCGATTGGCGACACGCCCGAGGATCAACAATACGGCATTTGGGGCCGAGCATGATAGTCCGCCGCCCTGTCGACTGCCTCACCTTCTCCCCCCTCGCCGAGAGCATTACCTCTCTCCCGCGAGAGCATTACCTCTCTCCCGCGAGAGCATTACCTCTCTCCCGCGAGAGCATTGGGCCGCCCCCTTCATTCGGTCCGGTCGCTGTGCGAGTCGTCGGTTTCCAGTTG
>CAZJTN010000099.1:0-3612 GCA_964548945.1 uncultured Schaalia sp. | reverse complement strand
CTATCCTACACTCTTTCCCTACACGACGCTCTTCCGATCTCGGGCCTTGTCGGGCGCGGTATCGTCTCCTACGATTCCGACACGATCGCCCAGATCGCCGGAAGCTCGGCCGGGGCGCTCAAGAGGGCGGGCTGGGACAATCCGCGCCCCGTCGTCCATCGCGACGACCTCGCGCCCCTCCTCGGCTGAACTCGGCGCAGCCGCCCGCCGCGGCGTGTGGAATGATGACGGGATGGACGATCTCATTCCCGACATCTCCGGGCGCACCGATGCCGCGCGTATCGCCTCCCGCACCCTTGCGTCCGCGACGACGGCCGTGAAGAACGCCGCGCTCGAGGCGATCGCCTTGGCGATCGTCGAGCGCAGCGAGGAGATCCTCGCCGGCAACGCGAGGGACGTCGAACGCGGACGAAAGGCGGGCATGCCCGAGGGCCTCCTCGACCGCCTCGCACTCACGCCCTCGCGCATCGAGGGGATCGCGAAGGCCGTCCGCGACGTTGAAGCCCTGCCCGACCCGGTCGGGGAGGTGATCCGTGGAACCCGTAACGAGCTCGGCCTTCGGATCACGCAGGTCCGCGTCCCCATGGGCGTCGTCGGGATGATCTACGAGGCCCGCCCGAATGTGACGATCGACGCGAGCGTCCTCGCCCTGAAGTCGGGCAACGCGGTGATCCTGCGCGGCGGGAGCGCCGCCGAGGACTCGAATCGGGCGATCATCGCCGTCATGCGCGACGCCCTCTCCTCCCGCGGACTGCCCCCCGATCTCATCCAGACGGTCGACGATCTCGGCAGGTCCGGCGCGACTGCGATGATGCGGGCGCGCGGGGGCATCGACGTCCTCATCCCCCGGGGCGGGGCGGGACTCATCACGGCCGTCGTCGAGAACTCGATCGTGCCCGTCATCGAGACGGGCACGGGCAACTGCCACGTCTACGTCGACGCGGGGGCGGACCTCGAGGCCGCCGAGCGGATCATCATGAACGCGAAGACCCAGCGGGTCGGCGTGTGCAACGCCGCCGAGACCCTCCTCGTCCACCGCGACGAGGCGGAGCCCTTCCTCATGAGCGCCCTCACGCGCCTGGCGACCGCGGGCGTCACCCTCCACCTCGATGAGGCCGCGCTCGGCATCGCGAGGCGCACGCCCTCCATCGACGCGGACATGGTCGTGCCCGCGACGCAGGAGGACTGGGAGACGGAGTACCTCGCCATGGATCTCGCGGTCCGCGTCGTCGACTCGATCGACGAGGCGCTCGACCACATCCGGAAGTACTCGACCGGTCATACCGAGGCGATCTGCACGCGCTCGATCACCTCGGCGGAGCGCTTCCGCACGGAGCTCGATTCGGCGGCGATCGCCATCAACGCCTCGACGCGTTTCACGGACGGGGGCCAGGTCGGGCTCGGTGCCGAGATCGGCATTTCGACGCAGAAGCTCCACGCGCGCGGCCCGATGGGCCTCAGCGAGCTCACGACCTCGACATGGATCATCGAGGGGGACGGGACGGTGCGCCCGTGAGCGGCGCGGAAGGGAGTGCGGGGGCTTCGACCCAGGATGAGGGGGTGACGACGTCGGCCGCGAAGGAGTTCTCCGCCGGGCGGCCTCGCCGCTCGATCGGCATCATGGGCGGCACCTTCGATCCGATCCACCACGGTCACCTCGTCGCCGCCTCGGAGGTCATGGAGGTCTTCCACCTCGATCAGGTGATCTTCGTGCCGACCGCGATGCAGCCCTTCAAGGCGGGACGGCGCGTCACCTCGGCGGAGCACCGCTACCTCATGACGGTCGTCGCGACGGCCTCGAATCCGCGCTTCACGGTGTCACGGGTCGACATCGACAGGGGCGGGACGACCTACACGATCGACACGCTCACGGACCTGCGCACGGAGTACCCCGAGGACACGGATTTCTACTTCATCACCGGTGCGGACGCGCTCGCGCAGATCGTCCAGTGGAAGGACTCCGAGCATCTTTTCGACATGGCCCATTTCATCGGGGTGACGAGGCCGGGGCACGTCCTCGACGCGACGGGTCTGCCGCGCGCCTCCGTTTCCCTCGTCGAGGTCCCCGCGATGGCGATCTCCTCGACGGATTGCCGAGCGCGCGTCGAGGCGGGCAAGCCGGTGTGGTATCTCGTCCCCGACGGCGTCGTCCAGTACATCAACAAGTATGATCTCTACAAGGACGTGGAGTAGTCGACCTCAGGAGGATGCGCCGCTGTGCCCCACGAGACGAGTGATCTCATCGACGTCGCCGTGAAGGCGGCATCCGACAAACTCGCGGCTTCCCCGGTCCTCGTCGACGTGTCGAATCGCCTCGCCATCGCCGAGGCCTTCCTCATCGTCTCCGCTTCCTCAGAGCGCCAGGTTCGCGCGATCGGCGAGGAGATCCTCGACCGGGTCGCCGAGGAGCTCGGCGTCGAGCCCGATCACATCGAGGGGCGCACGGGCAACCGGTGGATCCTCCTCGATTACGGCGAGCTCGTCATCCACGTCCTCCTCGAGGAGGAACGGGCCTACTACCGTTTGGAGAACCTCTGGGCCGATGGGACGATCACGCGGCTCGAGGACGCGCGCTCGCTCGAGGCGCTCGGCGCATGAGTGCTGCGAAGCGGATCGTCCTCGTCCGTCACGGGCAGACGGATTTCAACGTCGAGCGGCGCTTCCAGGGGATCATCGATCACCCCCTCAATGATCACGGGCGCGAGCAGGCGCGCCTGGCGGGCGAGGTCCTCGCCCGGCGGATCCTCGCCCCGAGCGCGCAGCTCGGCATTGTCACCGGGGCCGAGTCGGGCCGGCGGGTCGCCCTCGTCTGCTCGCCCTTGTCGCGGGCCCACGAAACGGCGCGGATCATCGCGGAGTGCTTCGCCTCGGCGGGCGCCGAGCTCTCCGGGCCGCGAGTCGATGATCGCCTCATCGAGCGCTCCTACGGCGTTTTCGAGGGCCTCACCCTCGCCGAGGCGATGTCCGGGTACGAGGACGAGGTCGCCGAGTGGCGGGAGACGGGCGAATCCGAGGCCGCCGGCATTGAGCGCTCCGATCTTGTCGGGATCCGCATGCGGGATGCGGCCCTCGAGGCGGCGGCTGCGGCGGGGGAGGGGGCGACCCTCGTCCTCGTCTCGCACGGCAGTGCGATCACGCGATGCCTTCTCACCTTCATGGGCCTCGATCCTCTGAGCTTCGATCAGATGCGCGGGCTCGATAACTGCCATTGGTCCGAGCTCGTCCGTCTGGGCGGGGGAGGTTCGGGGGCGTCGGGGCCGCTCGCGTGGCGGCTCGCCGCCCACAACATCGGGCATCGAGAGGACCTTCTCGGGGCCTGAGGGGCGGGCCGCCTGATCAAGGCGCGCTGTCGGCCCCGTCTCCGGGCCCGCTCGGCGCGCCTTCGGACCCCGGTCGAATGTGTGGTGACCGGCACAGACTCTCGATTTCGCGATTCGGGTCCGGGCCCGCTATAGTGAACGGGTCGCCGCAACGGAGACAACAACTGAAGACGGGGCTATGGCGCAGTTGGTAGCGCGCTTCCATGGCATGGAAGAGGTCGGGGGTTCGAATCCCCCTAGCTCCACAGATCGGAAGAGCGTCGTGTAGGGAAAGAGTGTAGGATAGGGTGTA
>CAZJTN010000098.1:0-3851 GCA_964548945.1 uncultured Schaalia sp. | reverse complement strand
CACCCTATCCTACACTCTTTCCCTACACGACGCTCTTCCGATCTGCACCCCCCTTGCGAATCTGCCCGAAGGCGCCGCTCAGTCGGTCGGGTTATTCGCGAGGACCGCGGCGCGCCCGGCCTCGAGACGGGCGACCGGGACCCGGAAGGGCGAGCAGGACACGTAGTCGAGGCCCACCTCGTGGAAGAAGTGGATCGACGCGGGATCGCCGCCGTGCTCGCCGCAGACGCCGAGCTTGATGTCCGGCTTCGTCGAGCGGGCCCGGGTAACGCCCTCCCTCACGACCGTGCCGACACCGTGGACGTCGATCGACTCGAAGGGCGAGACGCCGAAGATCCCCGCCTCGATGTACTGCGGGAAGAACACGCCCTCGACGTCGTCCCTCGAGAAGCCCCACACCGTCTGCGTGAGGTCGTTCGTGCCGAAGGAGAAGAAGTCCGCCTCCCTCGCGAGGTCCTCCGCGGTCATCGCGGCGCGCGGCAGCTCGATCATCGCGCCGATCGTCACGCCGGAAAGGTCGACGCCCTTGGCGGCCGCGACCTCGGCGATGATCGCCTCGCCCTCTTCGCGGATGAGCTGGAGCTCGCGGACCGAGCCGACGAGCGGAACCATGATCTCCGGTCGGGGGTCGAGGCCGCGCGCGACGAGCTCGGCCGCCGCCTCGCAGAGGGCGCGCATCTGAAGGGCGAAGAGGCCGGGGAGGTAGATGCCGAGGCGGACGCCGCGCAGACCGAGCATCGGGTTCTGCTCGTGGAAGCGACGGACCTCGATGAGCATGCGCTCATCGGCCGGGTCGACCTCGCCCGTCGCCTTCGCGACGGCGACCTTCACTTCGAGCTCGGCAAGTCCGGGGAGGAACTCGTGGAGCGGCGGATCAATGAGGCGGACCGTCATCGACTTGCCGTCCATGACCTCGAGCATCTCGAGGAAGTCCTGCTTCTGGAGGGCCTCGAGCTCGGTGAAGGCGTCGCGCCGGTCCTCGGAGTCGGGGGCCGAGAGGATCGCGCGCTCGACGAGGGGGCGGCGCGCGCCGAGGAACATGTGCTCGGTACGGCACAGGCCGATGCCCTCGGCGCCGAATTCGATGGAGCGGCGCGAGTCGGTCGGGGTGTCGGCGTTCGCGCGGACGCGGAGGCGACGCACCGCGTCGGCGTGGACGAGGATCCTGTCGACGGCCTTGACGAGCTCGACGGTGCCCTCGTCGGAGCCGGCGGCGAGAATGCCCGCGTCGAGGCCGTGGGAGAGGTAGGTCGTGACCGGGGAGTCGGTGACGGGGACGTCGCCGATGAAGATCTCACCGGTCTGTCCGTCGATCGCGATGGTGTCCTCGGAGGTGAGGACGCGCTCGCCGATCGTCATGGTCCGGGCCTCGGCGTCGATGAGGAGCGCTTCGGCGCCGACGACGGCGGTCTTGCCCATGCCGCGCGCGACGACGGCGGCGTGCGAGGTCTTGCCGCCGCGGGCCGTGAGGACGCCCTCGGCGACGACCATGCCGGGCAGGTCGTCAGGATTGGTTTCGCGACGGACGAGGACGCACTTGACGCCGTCGGCGACGAAGGCCTCGGCCTGGGCGTTGTCGAAGGCGATCTTGCCGACCGCGGCACCCGGGGAGGCGGCCATGCCGCGGGCGACGAGCTCCTTCTCGGCCTTCGCGTCGAACTGCGGGAACATGAGCTGGGTGAGCTGCTCGCCGGTGACGCGGGTGAGGGCCTCGTCGCGGGTGATGAGCTTCTCTTCGACGAGCTGGACGGCGATGCGGAAGGCTGCGGCGGCGGTGCGCTTGCCGACGCGGGTCTGGAGCATCCAGAGCTTGCCGCGCTCGATGGTGAATTCGATGTCGCACATGTCGCGGTAGTGCGTTTCGAGCTTGCGCATGATGGCGCGGAGCTGGTCGTAGGAGGCCTTGTCGATCGATTCGAGGTCGGCGAGGGAGAGGGTGTTGCGGATGCCGGCGACGACGTCCTCGCCCTGGGCGTTCTCGAGGTAGTCGCCGTAGACGCCGGAGTGGCCCGAGGAGGGGTCGCGGGTGAAGCAGACGCCGGTGCCGGAGCCTTCGCCCATGTTGCCGAAGACCATCGTGCAGATGTTGACGGCGGTGCCGAGGTTCTCGGGGATGCGCTCGCGGCGGCGGTAGATGCGGGCGCGCTCGGTGTTCCAGGAGCGGAAGACCGCTTCGGTCGCCATGTCCATCTGGACGCGAGGATCCTGGGGGAAGTCGATGCCCTTCTGCTCGGACACGATCTTCTTGAAGGTGAGGACGAGGCCCTTGAGGTCCTCGGCGGTGAGTTCGGTGTCGCCCGTGACGCCGCGCTCGGCTTTGAGTTCGTCGAGGGCGTCGGAGAAGAGGTCGCCGTCGATGTCGAGGACGGTCTTGCCGAACATCTGGATGAGTCGGCGGTAGGAGTCCCAGGCGAAGCGCTCGTTGCCGGATTTGGCCGCGAGGCCGAGGACGGACTCGTCGTTGAGTCCGATGTTGAGGACGGTTTCCATCATGCCGGGCATGGAGAACTTCGCGCCGGAGCGGACGGAGACGAGGAGCGGGTCGGCCGGGTCGCCGAGGTGGCGGCCCATCTGGTCTTCGACACGCCTGAGGGCGGTCGTCACTTCGGTGGCGAGGGATTCGGGGACGACCGAGTCCTTGAGGTAGGCGCGGCACGCCTCGGTCGTGATGGTGAATCCGGGGGGAACGGGCAGACCGAGCTTCGTCATCTCGGCGAGGTTCGCACCCTTGCCTCCGAGCAGGTCCTTCATGGACTTGTCGCCCTCGGAGAAGTCGTACACGTACTTGACCATCAGGTCCTCTACTTCCGTCTTCGGCAATGTCGGCCCGCCATCGGACCGCTAGGCGAAGGATACCGCAAACGGGACCTAGGTCACCGCCGGGCGTGGGCCCTGGGGCCCAGGTTCGGGGGACGAGGGCGGGGCCGGGCTTTCAGGGGGGGACGAGGGCGGGGCCGGGCGCTGAAGGAATGGGCCCGGGTTGCCGGACCCGCCCGGGCGGCGCCCCCGACGAGGGGACTCGCACCCCTCTCTCCCGGATGCGGACCTTGTTCGTCCACCGGGCGGCACCACCGACGAGGAGACTCATACCCCTCGGATGCGGCTCGGCCCCGCGACTCCGGGAGTCGCGGGGCCGAGCCCTCGTTCACTCTCGACGCGGTGGGCGCGTCCCTGTCAGCGCTTGCGCGCAAGAAGGACGGCGCCTGCGAGGGCGAGCGCGAGCGTGCCGGCGAGGAGCCCCGTCGAGTCGGCGCCCGTCTTCGACAGGGCCTTCACGGGGGCGGGTGCGGCGGTGCTCGGCGTCGTCGGAGTCGGGCCGGGCGCGGGCGGCGCGGGGCTGAGCGGGGCCGCGACCGGGACGCTCACGGTGCACGGGAGCGTCCTCGTCGATCCGTCGACACCGGTGAGGGTGAGGACGAGGGTCGCGCAGGTCTCGCCGTCGACCTCCTCGGGGCAGGCTGAAAGCGCCGCGCCTTCGGGCACCTCGAGCTCGAGGGAGGCCGTGCCGGTGTCGGGCATGCCCGCGGTGACGCTCGGATCGATGTCGATGGTCGCGAGCGAACGGACGCTCCCGTCCTTCATCGCGACGGTCGCGGTGACGGTCGTCGCGGCCGCGCCGATGCCCTGCTCGGCGCTCGCCGAGAAGGCGAGCCCGGCGAGTTCGATCGTCGCCGCCCCCTCCTCAGGCTCTGCGGAGATGCCGATCTGGCGTTTGACGAGGTCGGCGGTCGCGGGGGTCGCAAGGCCCCTGAGGTAGTCGGCGGTCGCGGTGCGGTCGAGGATGCCGGTGTTCGTCATCGGCGAGTCGGCGAGGGTGGTGAAGTTGTCGCCGCCGGCGAGGAGGAAGGAGT
>CAZJTN010000097.1:0-3916 GCA_964548945.1 uncultured Schaalia sp. | reverse complement strand
TCTCAGGCCCGGCCGAGGGTGTCGACGATGTAGTTGTTGATCGTCGCCTTGACGGACTCGAGGTGATCGGACTTCACCGCGGCGACGAGGTCGGCCTGCGGGATGTCGAGCGCGTGCTCCTCGAGGGAGGCGAGGGTCGCGGTGCCGTCCTCGACGGTCGCGCCGATGCCGGAGTCGAAGGAGGAGTAGCGCTCGGCGACGAGGTCGGTGATGACGCCCTCGTCATGCATGCGGGCGGCGACGAGGAGGCCCGCGGCGTAGGTGTCCATGCCGACGATGTGGGCCCGGAAGAGGTCCTCGGCGGTGAAGGAGGTGCGGCGCGGCTTCGCGTCGAAGTTGAGGCCGCCGCGGGGGCCGATCGAGCCCTCGGCGATGACCTCGTGCATGACGGCGGTGGTCTCGTAGAGGTCGGAGGGGAATTCGTCGATGTCCCAGCCGATGAGCTTGTCGCCCTGGTTCGCGTCGAGCGAGCCGAGCATGCCGGCGGCGCGGGCGACGCGGATCTCGTGCTGGTAGCTGTGGCCGGCGAGGTTCGCGTGGTTGCCCTCGAGGTTGAGCTTGAAGTAGGGGTCGAGCTCGTAGGTCTTGAGGAAGGCGATGGAGGTCGCGGCGTCGAAGTCGTACTGGTGAGCGGTCGGCTCCTTCGGCTTCGGCTCGATGAGGAACTGGGCGTCGAGCCCGATCTCCTTCGCGTAGTCGACGCACATGTGGAAGAAGCGGGCGATGTGGTCCTGCTCGCGCTTGAGGTCGGTGTTCCAGAGGTTCTCGTAGCCCTCGCGGCCGCCCCAGAACACGTAGTTCTCGGCGCCGAGGCGCTTGGCGATCTCGAGGGAGTGCTTGAGCTGGCCGCCGGCGTAGGCGTAGATCTCGGCGAAGGGCGAGGTCGCGGCGCCCGAGAGGAAGCGGCGGTTGGTGAAGAGGGAGGAGGTGTTCCACAGGAGCTTGACGCCGGTGTCGGCCTGGCGCTCTTCGATGCGGTCGACGACCTTGTCGAGGATCGCGTTGGTCTCGCGGAGGGTGTCGCCCTCGGGGGCGATGTCGCGGTCGTGGAAGCAGAAGTAGTCGACGCCGAGGGTCGTGAAGAAGTCGAAGGCGTAGTCGACCTTCGCGAGGGCGAGGTCGAGGGGCTTGGTGTAGGAGCCGTCGAAGGGGCGGATGGCGGTGCCCTCACCGAAGGGGTCGACGAGGCGCTGCTCGAAGGTGTGCCAGTAGGCGACGCCGAAGCGGAGCCATTCCTTCATCGTCTTGCCGGCGACGACGCGGTCGGCGTCGTAGTAGCGGAAGCCGAGCCCCTGTCGGAGCGACTCTGTTCCGACGTAGGGGATCTTCTCGATGTTCCACAGGTTCTCAGACATGGGTGCCTCTCCAAGGAATCGAAGCGTGCGGTTTTGTTACACAACAAAACATAGTGCGAGAGATGGACTACAGTCAAGAGCATGCCGCTCGCAGCCCGCCGCCACAACACCTCCGTGGCGCATCGTTCTCCCCTCAAACCGCAGGACCGCGCCATGTCCGGAGTGAAGGCCGAAAGCCTGCGCGCGATGAACCTCTCCCTCGCCCTCAGACAGATCCTCGCCGCCCCCGGCGAGATCACCCGATCGGGCATTTCCCAGGCTACCGGGATCACCCGTGCGACCATCTCACGACTCGTCGACGAGCTCATCGGCGCCGGACTCGTCCTCGAACTCGATCCGCCCACCGGGGGCCGCGGCAGGCCCGCGAACCGACTCGCCCCCGCACCCGGTCGAGCCGCCGCCCTCGGCCTCGAGGTGAACATCTCCGCCCTCGACGTCCTCCTCGTCGACCTCGCCGGAGAAGTCCTCGGCTCAGCGCGGATCGAGGACGACTTCGCCGGAGCCGACCCGGCGCAGACGATGGGACGCCTCGCCGAGGCCACGAAGGAGGTCCTCGAGGACTCCCTCCCCGACGGGGCGATCTTCCTGGGCTCCGGACTCGCGCTCCCCGGCCTCGTCTCCCCCGCCTCCCTCGCCCTCGCGCCGAACCTCGGCTGGAGGGACATTCCCCTCGAGACCCTCCTCGCCCCCCTCGACTCCATCTACCCCGCGATCGTCGCGAACGAAGCCGACCTCGCGGCCTTCGCCGTCGCGAACCCGCTCCCCGGCGTCCCCTCCGGACCCTCCTCCTTCATCTACGTCTCCGGCGAAGTCGGCATCGGGGCCGGCATCGTCGTCGACCACCGACCCCTCATCGGCGCGCGCGGATGGTCCGGCGAGATCGGGCACATCTGCGCCGACCCCTCCGGGCCCGTCTGCTCCTGCGGCGCGACCGGATGCCTCGAGGCCTACCTCGGCCTCCGCTCCCTCGCCCGCAGAGCAGGACTCGACCGCAACGCGGGCGCCGCCGACGTCATCGCCGCCGCCCGCGCCGGTGACGCCCCGACCCTCGCCGCCCTGCACGAGGGCGGGGCCGCGCTCGGGCGGGCCCTCGCCGCGGTCATCAACTCCGCGGACATTCCGCTCGTCCTCCTCGGCGGAATCGTCGCCGAGCTCGGCGAATGGCTTGTCGAGCCCGCGCAGGAGGAGATCGAGGTGCGCGTCCTCCAAGCCGCCTGGTCGCACCCGCGGATCGACCTCGTCCCGGACTCGCAGGACCTCTCCGTCAAGGGCGCCGCCCACCGGATCCTCCAGCGCCTCGTCGACGACCCGATGGCCTGGACCGCCTGAAGGGCAGTGGCGCTGGCGCCCCCTCGGCCCGGCCATCATCCCCGTCCGATCACGCCTCCCGGCCTCGGCGCCCGCAGCGGGTCCTGGGGCCCTGGCGGCCCGCCCGCGGCGGAGGGCGGAACCGCGAGCCGGTGAGAACCCCGGAATCCTGCGAATCCGAGGAATAGAGGAAACCGTCTCGGCATTACGCAGTATCTTCTCCTCGGAGGCGATTCGCGACTAGCCTGAGGTGGTCGCGGCGCCGCAGCCGCACCCCGCCAGTCCCTCACAGGAGCCCCCGTGCGCGCTGCCTTCTTCGCCGAACCGGGCCGGATGCTCGTCAAGAACGTCTCATTGCCCGTCATCGAGAAGCCCACGGACGCGATCGTCCGCGTCCTCGACGCCTGCGTCTGCGGATCCGACCTCTGGTGGTACCGCGGGGTCTCCCTGCGCTCCCCCGGCCTCGTCGGCCACGAGGCGATCGGCGTCGTTGAAGACATCGGCGACGAGGTCGAGAAGATCCGCGTCGGCGACTTCGTCATCGTCCCCTTCACCCACGGATGCGGGGAGTGCCCCGCCTGCCGAGCGGGATTCGACGCGAACTGCGAGCGCACCGAGAACACGCGCAACGGTGGCTACCAGGCCGAATTCCTCCGCGCGACGAACGCCGACGGCTCCCTCCTCGTCATCCCCGCACGGCCTGAGGAGCTCGATGACGCGATGCGCGCCTCCCTCCTCACCCTCTCCGATGTCATGGCGACCGGCTATCACGCGGCCGCGAGCGCCGAAGTCCGCGAAGGGGACACCGCCCTCGTCGTCGGCGATGGAGCTGTCGGACTCTGCGGCGTCCTCGCCGCCCGAATGCGCGGAGCCGCGCGGATCATCGCGATGAGCCGGCACGAGGAGCGCCAGGCGATCGCCCGCGAGTTCGGCGCCACCGACATCGTCCCCGAACGAGGCGAGGAGGGCGCGGCCCGCGTCCTCGAGCTCACGGACGGTGCGGGAGCCGATGCCGTCCTCGAATGCGTCGGCACGAAGGAGGCGACCTCGACGGCGATCGCAGCAGCACGGCCCGGGGCCGTCATCGGCCGTGTCGGCATTCCCCACTTCGTCCACATCGACGCCGACGCCCTCTTCTGGAAGAACATCGGCCTGCGCGGCGGCCCCGCCTCCGTCACCTCCTACGGCAGGAGCGTCCTCCTCGACGCGGTCCTCAGCGGCGCCATCACCCCCGGGCGCGTCTTCACCGCGAG
>CAZJTN010000096.1:0-3938 GCA_964548945.1 uncultured Schaalia sp. | reverse complement strand
CTGGAAACCGACGACTCGCACAGCGACCGGACCGAATGAAGGGGGCGGCCCACGCCCTCGAGGTCCTCGAGACGTTCGCGGGCTCCGAGCTGGGGCGCCGTTACCCGTCGGCGGTGAAGTCCTTCCAGGACGCGTGGGACCGGTTCACCCCGTTCCTCGCGTTCCCGCCCGAACTGCGACGGGTGATCTACACGACCAACGCGATCGAGTCGTTGAACTACCAGCTGCGCAAGATCACGAAGAACCGCGGCCACTTCCCCAACGACCAGGCTGCCGTGAAGCTGCTCTGGCTCGCGATCTGCGACATCGAAGACAAGCGAGCCAGAGACCGCGCGAAGGAACGAGGCCTACCCGCCGACCGACGAAAGGCCAGCGGCAGGCTCATCGAGGGCAATGCCACCACGAACTGGAAACAAGCCCTCGAACAGCTCGCCCTCGCCTACCCCGACCGGATCAACCCCCACCTTTAACCCCGACCAAGCTCGCTTACACAGAAAAC
Source organism: uncultured Schaalia sp. (assembly GCA_964548945.1). Lineage (GTDB taxonomy): Bacteria > Actinomycetota > Actinomycetes > Actinomycetales > Actinomycetaceae > Pauljensenia. The sequence continues at coordinate 3,439 of CAZJTN010000096.1, read as the reverse complement.
TTGACAAGCCCCTCCAACTACCACGACCTGTGGCACGTGGAGCAGTCCTTCCGGATGTCCAAGACCGACCTCGCCGCCCGGCCCATGTTCGTCAGGACCAAGGACGCGATCGACGCCCATTTGACCATCGTGTTCACCGCTCTCGCGGTGGCCCGCACCGCCCAGAACCGTTCCGGCCTGGCGATCCGCAACCTCATCCGCCAGCTCCGCCCGCTGCGCTCCGCAACCATCGCCATCAACGGCGCCATCCAGACCATCCCACCCCAAATCGACCCAGACCGTCAGGTCATCCTCGACGCCCTCAACCCCGGCGTCAGGCACTAACGAAATGACCGAACTCAGGCCAGATGCGACAGAGGATCGACAACTCGCCACGAGCCGCCTGCGGGCGTCCGGTCTCCGAGGCCGCTGATTCAGGACCTTTGGTCGTCCGACGGCGCGATGAGTCGAGCACCTGCGTCGAAGTACCCGCCCATCCCCCACCGGAGGATGATCGCGGAGGTCAGTACCACTGAGAGCAGAATCCCCACCATGATCACCGCCTGGTAGACAACCGCAATGAGTGGGTCGACGCCGGAGAGGATCTGCCCGGTCATCATCCCCGGTAGAAAGATGATGCCCATCGACAGCATGCTCGTCGTGGTCGGCGTGACGGCCGAGGTGAAGGCGTCAGTGCGGATGTCCCTGGTGGCCCGCGCCGGGGTGGCGCCCAGGTAGAGGGCCTGCTCGACTTCGCTGCGGCGGTCCCGCATTCCGTTCTGGATCCCGTTGAGGGCGAGGTTGACCCCGGTCATCGAGTTGCCGATGATCATTCCCGCTGTCGGGATGACGTAGCGCGGATCCCAGAATTGAGGGATCTGGACAATCCCGACAAGGAAGACGGCCAACGCGAGCACCGGCCCGACGGCCAAGGCCGCCGCCACCACCCACCGCTGTCGGGCGTTCATCCGACCCCGATGCTGGCCGTACACGGTGAAGATGCCGAAGCCGATCATGATGGCGAGCAGCAGCACCGTGATCGCCGGGTTCGGGTTGTCAAACACCCACGTCAGGACGAAACCGACCACGACGAGCTGGGCCGTCATCCGGACAGCCGCCCACAGCGTGCGTACGCCCTCCCGTTTCGTCAGGGCCTGGACGGCTGCCGCGATCACCACGACCACGAGGGCGGCCACGACGAGCCCCGAGATCGGGACTTCAACAAGACCCCCGTTCATGCCACGACCTCCGCCTCATGGTCCCGGATCGCGACACGGGCGTCCCCGATCTCCATCAGCCCTTCATCATGGGTCACCATCACCACGTCGCCCCCTGTCGCACGGATCCAGTCAACGACCCGGCGCACCAAGTCGCGCGCGCCCCGCGCATCCAGGGCCGCTGTCGGTTCGTCCAGGAGGTACACCTCCGGACCAGCCAACAGGACTCGCGCGAGCGCCACCCGCTGACGTTCCCCGCCCGAGAGGGTGGAGGCGTCCTCCGCGAGATCCTTGTCGAGACCCACGACCGCGAGGACTTCTCCCATGCGCTCGCGGTCCGGTGCGCCGCGCCCCTGGAGCACGCAGGCGATGGACAGCTCATCGGCGATCGTGCCCGGCCACAGGAATGGCTGCTGTGTCACCATCGTCACGCGCCGGCGCAGGAGCACCGGGTCCACGCGCGCGATGTCCTCGCCGCGGAAGCTGACCGTACCGCTGCTCGGAGCCTGCATGGCGCACACGAGCCTCAGGAGCGTCGTCTTGCCTGCCCCCGACGGGCCGAAGATGACGGTGACACCCGGGGGGATCGCAAGGTCGGCGTGCAGGATCGCGCCTACTCGCACGTCATCGAAGTCGAAGAGGACGTCCCGAGAAGGTTGGCTCACCCGCCGATTGTACCTGAGTTTGGTCAGTCGCTCGGAGAGTTTCGAGTCGCAGCCCGTTGAGCTGGGGTGACGGTGGCTGGGGCGTCGCTTCTGAGGCACTAACGAGTGTCCTACGGTAGGGCGTGTGTGGATTCGGCGGGTGCGAACGGGCTCAGGCGCGACGGCGGTCCAGCTCGTGGAATCGGTCGGCGGGCGGCGCCGGATCGTGGCGCATGTGGGCTCGGCGCACACCGAGGCCGAGTTGGGCTTGCTGATCGCGCGGGCCCGGGACCTGATGGGCGACCCGGGGCAGGGTGAGTTCCCGCTCGGGATCGAGCCCCGGGCGCCGAAGACGGCGCTGCTCGGCCCCGCCGAGGATCCGGCCTTGTTCCCCAGGCAAGGAGTCCGCCCCGGTGGGAACGGTGCCGGCACCGCGGGTGATCTCCACGTCCTCGCGGGTGCTGTACGACGCGCTGGTGGGCGTGTTCACCTATCTCGGGTTTGACGCGGTGGGTGATGCGGTGTTCCGGGACCTGGTGGTCGCCCGGATCGTGGAACCAACCTCGATCCTGGACACCGGGCGGGTACTCCGTGACCTGGGGCGCGCCCCGGCCAGTGAGAAGACCATGCGCCGCACCCTGGCCCGGTGCGCGTCGGGGAAGTACCGTGACCAGCTCGCGTCCCTGTGTTTCACCCACGCACTGAGCGCCGGGGATGTCTCCCTGTGTTTGTACGACGTCACCACCTTGTATTTCGAGGCGGAGAAGGAAGACGACCTCCGCAAGGTCGGCTTCTCGAAAGAACGCCGGGTGGACCCGCAAATCGTGGTCGGGTTGCTGGTGGACCGGCAGGGGTTCCCCCTCGAGATCGGCTTCTTCGAGGGAAACAAGGCCGAGACGAAGACGATCATCCCGATCGTCAAGCAGTTCCACGCCCGCCACCAGATCGAGAACATGGTCGTCGTCGCGGACGCCGGGATGCTGTCCGCGAAGAACCTGCGGGAGCTTGACGAGGCCGGGTTCTCCTTCATCGTGGGCTCCCGGGTGACGAAGGCACCGATCGACTTGGAGTCCCACTTCCGGTGGCACGGGGACGCCTTCACAGACGGGCAGGTCATCGACACCATCACCCCCAAGACCGGGCACAGGAGTGAGAACAACAAGCTGCTGCGCGCCGATCCGGTGTGGGACCTGGCGACGCATCCTGGGTCGTGGCGGGCGGTGTGGGTCTACTCCCGCAAGCGGGCCGCCCGGGACGGGCACACCCTGACCGCGCAGGAGAACCGGGCTCGGGCCGTCATCGCCGGGGAGAAGGCGACCCGGACCCCCAGGTTCGTCACGACCAGCAACGGGGCGCGGAGCCTGGACGAGGCTGCCCTGGCCCGGGCCCGCAAGCTCGTCGGATTGAAGGGCTACGTCACGAACATCCCCGCCAGTGTCATGACTGCGGGCGAGGTCATCTCCAACTGAGCGTGTCAGATGGTCTGTGTAAGGGGTGAGGTCTCACTTCGAAGGAGACACTGATGACTATGAATGCGATTAGCCCGTGGGCCGCCCCCTTCATTCGGTCCGGTCGCTGTGCGAGTCGTCGGTTTCCAGT
>CAZJTN010000095.1:0-4015 GCA_964548945.1 uncultured Schaalia sp. | reverse complement strand
GGATCGAGGAGATGTAGGCGGAGCCGCCGACGTTGTCGCCGTTGGAGACGAAGAGGGTGTTCGGGTTGGCGCTGCGTGCGGCGCCGAGCTCGCAGGAGAGGGCGACGGCACCGGGTTCGGAGTCGGCGATGGTCTCGATGTGGCCGTGGAAGTCGGTGATCGCGAGGATGTCGATCGTCGTGGGGGCGGTCTCGTCCGTCGGCGCGGCGGCGTCGCCGAGCGCGGTGTCGGAGGCGCCGGCGCTTACCGGCTCGTCGGCGGCGGGGGCGGAGTGGGGCGCCTCAGCGGCGGCGGATTGGGGCGCCTCGGCGGGGGCGGTTTCCTCGGCGAGGGCCGGGGAGGCGGCCGCGAGGACGAGGGCGCTCGCGGTGAGAAGGGAGAGCGGGGCTCTGCGTGTCATGGGACTCCTCGTGAGATCTCGAAGTCATGGTCCACCCGCACTGCGGGTTGCCCGAGACTATCGCGGTGAGGGGGAGCTTTCCGGCGATTCGGTGAAATTCGCCGGAAATCAGGGATTCTCGGTGCTCGTGTTCGCGCAGAGTCGGCCCGGCATCCGCCCGCCGTTCACGCCGCGTTCACAGCGGCCGGGCGGGTGCGGATCCTCTTCCTCTTCGACGAGGGCGGGGCGCCGCCGTCGTCGAAGGGGAGGTGTTCGCGCCGCGTGGATGCGGCGCAGCCCCGCGACTCGGAGGAGTCGCGGGGCCGCGGGCGGTCTCGGTCGGCCGCTCAGTTTCCGTTGAAGGTGAAGGTGCGCGTGCCGCCCTCATCCTCGACGCCGACGGTGACGACCTGACCGGGGAGGATCTCCCCGAAAAGGATCCGCTCGGAGAGGGCGTCCTCGATCTCGCGCTGGATCGCGCGGCGGAGCGGGCGCGCCCCGAGCACCGGGTCGAAGCCGATGTCCGCGAGGAGTTCGCGGGCCTCGTCGGTGAGCTGGAGGCGCATGCCCTGCCCCTCCATGCGCTTGGCGAGCTTGGCGATCATGAGGTCGACGATCTGCGTGATCTCGGCCTTCTGAAGGGGCGGGAACACGATCGTGTCGTCGACGCGGTTGAGGAACTCGGGGCGGAAGTGCTGCTTGAGCTCCTCGGCGACCTTCGCCTTCATCCGCGAGTAGTCGTGGGTCATGTTCTCCGAGGACTGGAATCCCGTGAGGACGCCCTTGTTGATGTCGCGCGTCCCGAGGTTCGTCGTCATGATGATGACGGTGTTCTTGAAGTCGACCTTGCGGCCCTGCGAATCGGTGAGCCGGCCCTCTTCGAGGATCTGGAGGAGCGAGTTGAAGATGTCCGGGTGGGCCTTCTCGACCTCGTCGAAGAGGACGACGGAGAAGGGCTTGCGGCGCACCTTCTCGGTGAGCTGGCCGCCCTCGTCGTAGCCGACGTAGCCGGGAGGGGCGCCGAAGAGCCGGGAGGCGGTGTGCTTCTCGGAGAATTCGGACATGTCGAGCTGGATGAGCGCGTCCTCGTCGCCGAAGAGGAACTCGGCGAGGGCCTTGGCGAGCTCGGTCTTGCCGACGCCGGTGGGGCCGGCGAAGATGAAGGATCCGCCCGGACGGTTCGGGTCCTTGAGGCCGGAGCGGGCGCGTCGGATCGACTGGCTGAGGGCGCGGACCGCCTCGTCCTGGCCGATGACGCGCTTGTGGAGCTCTTCTTCCATGTGGAGGAGCTTCGTCGTCTCGGTCTGGGTGAGCTTGACGACGGGGATGCCGGTCGACATCGCGAGGACCTCGGCGATCTCCTCCTCGGTGACCTCGGCGATCTCGTCGGATTCGCCGCCCTTCCAGGCGGCTTCGCGGAGCTTGCGCTCCTCTCCGAGCTTGGATTCCTCGTCGCGGAGGGCCGCGGCCTTCTCGAAGTCCTGGTCGTCGATCGCGGATTCCTTGTTGCGGCGGACTTCGGCGATCTTCTCGTCGAGTTCGCGCAGCTCCGGCGGCGCGGTCATGCGGCGGATGCGCAGGCGGGCCCCCGCTTCGTCGACGAGGTCGATCGCCTTGTCGGGGAGGAAGCGGTCGGAGATGTAGCGGTCGGCGAGCTCAGCGGCGGCGCGGATCGCGGCATCGGTGATGATGACGCGGTGGTGCGCTTCGTAGCGGTCGCGCAGGCCCTTGAGGATCTCGACGGTCTCGTCGACGCTCGGCTCGTCGACCTTCACCGGCTGGAAGCGGCGCTCAAGGGCCGCGTCCTTCTCGATGTACTTGCGGTACTCGTCGTTCGTCGTCGCGCCGATCGTCTGGAGTTCGCCGCGGGCGAGCATCGGCTTGAGCATCTGGGCGGCGTCGATCGAGCCTTCGGCGGCGCCGGCGCCGACGAGGGTGTGGATCTCGTCGATGAAGAGGATGATGTCGCCGCGGGTGCGGATCTCCTTGAGGACCTTCTTCAGGCGTTCCTCGAAGTCGCCGCGGTAGCGCGAACCGGCGACGAGGGAGCCCATGTCGAGGCTGTAGATCTGCTTGTCCTTGATCGTTTCGGGGACGTCGCCGTGGACGATCGCCTGGGCGAGGCCTTCGACGACGGCGGTCTTGCCGACGCCGGGCTCGCCGATGAGGACGGGGTTGTTCTTCGTGCGGCGCGAGAGGACCTGCATGACGCGTTCCATCTCGACGCGGCGCCCGATGACGGGGTCGAGCTTGTTCTCGCGCGCAGCCTGCGTGAGGTTGCGGCCGAACTGCTCGAGGATCGCGGAGTTCGCGCGGTCCGGGCCGCCCGATCCGCCGACTCCGGCACCGACGGACTCTCGGCCCTCGCCCTCGCCCTGGCGCTGGTAGCCGGAGAGGAGCTGGATGACGGTCTGGCGGACTTGGCCGAGGTCGGCGCCGAGCTTGGTGAGGACCTGCGCGGCGACGCCTTCGCCCTCCTTGAGGAGGCCGAGGAGGAGGTGCTCGGTGCCGATGTAGTTGTGGCCGAGCTGGAGGGCTTCGCGCAGGGAGAGCTCGAAGACGCGCTTCGCGCGCGGCGTGAAGGGGATGTGGCCCTCGACGGGCTTCTCGCCTTCCCCGATGATCTCGATGACGGCGTCGCGGACGGCGTCGCCCTTGATGTCCATCATTTCGAGGGCTTTCGCGGCGACGCCTTCGCCTTCGGTGATGAGGCCGAGGAGGAGGTGCTCGGTGCCGATGTAGTTGTGGTTGAGACCGCGGGCTTCGTCCTGCGCGAGGACGACGACGCGCCTCGCGCGGTCGGTGAAGCGTTCGAACATCACGTGTTCCCTTCGGTGGATCCCCGTCCCCAGGGGTCGGAGACTGCTTCGGGCGGGCGGCGACGGGTGGGCGCCGCTTCGACTGGTTCCCACAGTAGGGGCCGCCCGGTGAGAAAGCGCGTTAGTTCGCCCAGGGCGTGATGCGCTCCGGCGAGGGGGCGGAGGGCCGAAGACGGTGGGCGCATGGTGATCACCCCGCGCGATCTCGAGATCGCCTCGGCGGTGCCGTCGACCCCCGGGGTCCGCGCGCTCATCGACGAGCTCTTCGCCCACGCGTGGGCGCGGCCTTCCTCAGGCTTCGACGAGGACGGTGAAGGGCCCGTCGTTGACGAGTTCGACCTGCATCATCGCTCCGAATTCGCCGGTGGCGACCTCGAGGCCGCGGGCGCGCAGCTCGGTGACGACCGCGTCGACGAGGGTTTGGGCCTCGGGGCCGGGGGCCGCTTCCGACCAGGAGGGCCGCCGTCCTTTGCGCGTGTCCCCGTAGAGGGTGAACTGGCTGACGACGAGGACGGGCGCCGCGGTGTCGACCACGGAGAGTTCGCCGTCGAGGATGCGCAGTTCGGCGATCTTCCGTGCGACGGTCGCGGCCTGTTCGGGGCCGTCGCCGCGTTTGACGCCGAGGAGGACGAGGAGTCCGGGGGCGTCGATGGCGCCGACGACGCGGCCCTCGACGGTGACGGCGGCGCGGGTCACGCGCTGGATGACGGCGCGCATCAGCGGGCCCCGATTGCGCCGAGGCCGCCGAGCGCGGGCGCTCCGGGTCGACGAGATCGGAAGAGCGTCGTGTAGGGAAAGAGTGTAGGATAGGGTGGAG
>CAZJTN010000094.1:0-4045 GCA_964548945.1 uncultured Schaalia sp. | reverse complement strand
TCGATCCTCGCGATGAGGGTGGCGAGTTGATGGAGGTTCGCCTCCGTAAGGGGCGCCCATACGATCCCGTGATGGCTCGCCGGCAGGGGCACCTCGACGGGGGCGAGGGCCCTCTCGGCGAGGGGGATCTCCCCGGTGAGCGCGTCGAAGTCGTTCATCCTCGGGGCCCTCCTTCCCGGGCTACTGGTCGATGGTGTAGAAGATCTCGGCCGGCCCGTCGACGAAGCCCGCGTGCTCGTAGATCGAGTGGGCATTCGACGGGCTCGCCGTGTCGACGTCGAGGCCGATCCGTGAAATGCCCGTCGCGGCGGCCGCCGCGACGGAGGCGCCGAGGAGCGCGGTGGACAGGCCGTGCTTGCGGTGCTCGGCGTTGACGCCGAGGAGGTAGACGTAGGCCTCGGTCCGCCCCGTCGAGATCCACCGCTCAACGGGGCGCCCCGTGAGCGAGTAGCCGACCGGTTCGCCCTCGGGAGAAAGGGCGACGAAGGACCAGCGCGGATCGAGGTTCATCATCGCCTCGTCCCACCACAGGCCGCGCATCGCCGAGCGGTAGTGGTCGAGGAAGGCGGACATGTGGAGCTCTCGGACCGCCGGGAGGGGGACCTCGCGCCACGGGAGGACCCTGTACCCCTGCTTGGGGGCGGGTGGCCTTTCTGAGCCCTCGAGCTCGCGGTACATGATCTGGAAGGTCCGCTTGGCGTAGAAGCCGGCGGCGATGTAGAGGCGGCGCCGATCGGTCATATGCGCGTCGACGAAGTTGTGGATCGAGGCGGGCACGTCGCTGTCGGCGCCGAAGGTCTCGACGAGCATCTGGCGCGCGCGCCCGTCCTGCCAGTACAGGAGGGCCCGGCCGATTCCCCGCCCGCGCCAGTGCGGGTGGATGTAGGCGTTGACGACGGCGTTGGCCTGCTCGGTGATCGAGCGGTAGACCTTGACGGTCGCGACCGCGCAGATCTCATGGGCGGAGTCGATCCCGACGAGGGTGTCGACCCAGTCGCGGCCGAATCGGCCCTCGACCATATCGGAAACCTGCGCCGCGGTGACGCGCCGGTGGGTGTGATCCGAGGCTTCGACCGTGCGGATGAGGTCGAAGACCGCGGGGGCGTCGGAGGGGATGATCGAGCGCCACCGCAGACCGAGGTGAACGCCCGGATACGGAACTGAGGCCGGCGGCGCGAGTCGCTCAGCGAGTCCAGTCATGACCGCCATTGTAGTAACCCCGGGACTCCCGGGTCACATATGCTCACGCGCGATGGACGAACGCCCTTGCGCCCCGAGCCGGTGACGTCCAGAGGACTCAGCGAAAAGACCTGGTCAGGCGTCGATCCGTTGACGATCGAGGCCGTTGGATCCTTCGACGATGAATTCGCGCCTGGGACCAACGGTCGAGCCCATGAGGAGCTCGAACACCTCCTCGGCCTGCCGGAACGCGGCCTCATCGGCGAGGGTGATGCGACGCAGCGAACGGTGCGCGCGATCCATCGTCGTCTCAGCGAGCTGATCGGCGTCCATCTCACCGAGACCCTTGTAGCGCTGGATCGGCTCCTTCCACGTCCGCCCCTGCTTGCGCAGCTCGGAGAGGCGCCTGTGGAGCTCCTCCTCCGAATACGTGTAGACGAGCTCGCGCGGCTTGCGGCCGCGCGCCGCGACCTCGATCCGGTGAAGCGGGGGGACGGCCGCGTAGACGCGGCCCGCGGCCACCATCGGGCGCATGTAGCGGAAGAAGAGGGTGAGGAGGAGCGTGCGGATGTGGGCGCCGTCGACATCGGCGTCCGTCATGAGGATGACCTTCCCGTAGCGGGCCTGCTCGAGGTCGAAGGTCCTCCCCGACCCGGCACCGATCACCTGGATGATGTTCGCGCATTCCGCGTTCGCGAGCATGTCGGCGGTCGAGGCCTTCTGGACGTTGAGGATCTTCCCGCGGATCGGGAAGAGCGCCTGGTAGAGGCTGTTGCGCGCGGCCTTCGCCGTGCCGAGGGCCGAATCGCCCTCGACGATGAAGAGTTCGGTCTGCTCGACGTCGTCGAGTCGGCAATCGGCGAGTTTGGCGGGCAGGGACGAGGTCTCGAGGGCGTTCTTCTTGCGCGAGATCTCCTTGTGGATGCGCGCCGACACGCGCGCCTTCATCTCTCCGACGACCTTCTCCATGAGGAGGGAGGTCTGCTGCTTGTCGTCGCGCTTCGAGGAGGAGAACTTCGCGTCGAGCCAGTCGGAGACGACCCGGGACACGAGGGCGCGCACCTGCGGCGTGCCGAGGACCTCCTTCGTTTGTCCCTCGAACTGCGGCTCCGGGAAACGGACCGTCACGACGGCGGTGAGCCCTGCCTGGACGTCGTCCTTCTCGGGACGCCCGTCCTTCGCGGTGATCTTCAGCTTGCGGGCGTTCTTCTCGATCTGGGAGCGGAGGACCTTGAGGACCGCCTGCTCGAAGCCCGCGACGTGGGTCCCGCCCTTCGGTGTCGAGATGATGTTGACGAAGGACTTCACCTCGGTGTCGTATCCGATGCCCCACCGCAGGGCGCAGTCGACCTCGCAGCTGCGCTCGACCTCGGTCGCGGCGAGATGGCCGGTCTGCGGATCGAGGGCCTGGACGGTCTCGGTGAAGCTCCCCTCGCCGGTGATGTGCCAGGTGTCGGTGACGGCCCCGTCATCGGCGAGCCAGTTCGCGAAATCGACGACGCCGCCGTCGAAGCGGAAGGACTCGTGGACGAGCTCTTCGCCGCGTTCATCCCAGCAATTGATCCGAAGGCCCGGGACGAGGAAAGCGGTCTGGCGGGCGCGGGCGAGGAGCCCCTCCCAGGAGAAGCCCTCGCTCGCCGGGAAGATCTGGAAATCCGCCCAGAAGCGGACTCGCGTCCCCGTCACGCCCTTCTTCACCCTCCCGACGCTCTTGAGGCGGGATTCGTCGGTGAAGGCGGTGAAGGGCGAGTTCGGTGTCCGTTGGCGCGAATCGTCGAATTCTCCGGGCTCGCCCCGGCGGAAGCACATCTCCCAGGTCTTCGAGCCCCGATCGACCTGGACATCGAGCCGGGCCGAGAGCGCGTTGACGACGGAGGCGCCGACGCCGTGGAGGCCGCCGGACGAAGCGTAGGAGCCCCCGCCGAACTTCCCGCCGGCGTGGAGCTTCGTGTAGACGACCTCGACGCCCGAGAGGCCGACGCCGGGAACCTCGTCGACGGGGATGCCCCGGCCGTTGTCGGCGACGGATGCCGAGTGGTCGGGGTGGAGGCGGACGTCGATCGTGTCGCAGAAGCCTTCGAGGGCCTCGTCGACGGCGTTGTCGATGATCTCCCACAGGCAGTGCATGAGGCCGCGCTGGTCCGTCGACCCGATGTACATTCCGGGGCGCTTGCGCACGGCCTCGAGCCCTTCGAGGACGGAGAGGTGCCGAGCGGAGTAGTCCGAGGATGGAGGAGTCACCCGGCCATCCTAGGGACTCCTCGCTCCCCCGTCGCAGCGCCCCTCCGCGCGCCCCCGAGGCGCGACACGGATCACCCGGCGCGACCGCATCGTGGGACGCGCCTTCCCGCACTCGGGGCGTTCCCGCCCCTTGCGGGGGCGGGAATTGCGCCGGGGGTGAACACCGGCCCTCTGAGGGGGCGTTCGGCGCCCCCGTGGTGTCCAATAGGGGCATGACAGCACCGACTCTTGAACGCCCCCTCGAAGCCGACCCCGTGCTCACGGCGGCGGATCGCTGCGACCAGTGCGGGGCGCGCGCACGCGTGCGCGTCACCCTCAGCTCCGGTGGCCGGCTCTTCTTCTGCGCCCACCACGCCGCCCAGCACCTCACCGCGATCCACTCGAAGGCGGCCGAGATCCTCGACGAGCGCCACTTCCTCCTCGAGGACTGATCCTCAATCGTCGAGGCTGCGCCTGGCCGCGCCCTCGATCCGCCCGGAGCCCCGAACCCGTCGGTTCGGGGCTCCGCCGCATTCGCAGGCGCCCGACGCGACTCTTCGTCTACTTCGCGAGCCGCTGGGAGACGACCTGCGTGACGCCCTCGCGCATGGTCACGCCGTAGAGGGCATCGGCGATCTCCATCGTC
>CAZJTN010000093.1:2839-4079 GCA_964548945.1 uncultured Schaalia sp. | reverse complement strand
GTCGAACCCCGTACCATTGAGGCTCGATACTTCGGGCCAGGGGCCCGGCGACCCCAGGAGGAGACATGGCGGACGAATCGCGCCGACGCAAGGTGCAGGACCGAATCCAGCAGACCGTCGCCGGCATGCTCGGACGGCGCATCAAGGACCCGCGCCTCGGATTCGTGACGATCACCGACGTCCGCGTCACCGGTGACCTCCAGCATGCCTCGATCTTCTACACGGTCCTCGGCGACGAGGCTGAGCGCGCGGCGACCGCCCGCGCCTTCGAATCGGCGAAGGGCATCATCCGCTCCGAGATCGGCAAAGCCCTCGGCATCCGGCTCACCCCGACGATCGAGTTTCTTCTCGATGCGCTCCCCGAATCCGCCGCCGCCATCGAGGACGCCCTCGCTGCGGCGAAGGCCCGCGACGAGGAGATCGCCCGCCTCGCCGAAGGCGCCTCCTACGCCGGGGATGAAGACCCCTACCGGCACGAGGACGAGGACGCCGAGTTCGATGAGGACCTCGAGGACGAGGAGTTCGAGGACGAGGACGACGAACTCGATGAGGACGCCCGCTGACAATGGCGAAGCGCCCCGACGCCTCCGTCCCCGGGATCATCGTCGTCGACAAACCGCAGGGTCTCACGAGCCACGACGTCGTCGCACGAATCCGCCGGATCGCCCGCACCCGCAAAGTCGGGCATGCCGGCACCCTCGATCCGATGGCGACCGGCGTCCTCGTCATCGGGGTCGGCAAGGCGACCCGGCTCCTCACCGCGATCACCGGGAGCACGAAGACCTACGAGGCGACGATCCGGCTTGGCATCTCCACCCTGAGCGATGACGCCGAGGGCGAACTCCTCGAGGCGCGCGGATGCGGCACCCTCGACGAGGACGAGCTCGAATCGGCGATGGGGGAGCTGCGGGGCGACATCCTCCAGCAGCCCTCGAAGGTGTCGGCGAAGAAGATCGACGGGAAACGCGCCTACGCGCTCGTCCGAGAAGGCGTCGAGGTCGAGCTCGCGCCGGTGCCCGTCTCCATCCTCCGCTTCGAGCGCCTCAGCGAGGCGAGGCCCGCGAGCGCGCCCACCCCCGAGGGACCCGTCCCCGTCCTCGATCTCGACGTCGTCGTCGACTGCTCGTCGGGAACCTACATCCGGGCCCTCGCCAGGGACCTCGGAAGGGCGCTCGGCTGCGGCGCCCACCTCACGATGCTCCGCCGCACGCGCGTCGCGAGCTTCGGGATCGACGCGGCT
>CAZJTN010000093.1:0-2829 GCA_964548945.1 uncultured Schaalia sp. | reverse complement strand
GCGCGAGCGCGAGGAGGCCCGGGGCGCCGGCCATTGCGAGGCGCCAGAGCCCGCACCCGGACTCCTCCCCCTCGACGACGCGGTCGCGAGCCTCCTCCCCGTCCTCGTCCTCAGCTCCGATGAAGCGGGACGATTCGCCCACGGACAGGCCCCCCGCAGGCCCGAGGCCGAGATCGCCGCCCTGCGTGAGCGCTCCGCGACCGTCGGAGCACTCGACGCGAGCGGGCGGGCCCTCGGCCTCCTCGACGCCTCGGGGCCGCGCCTGGCCACCCTCAGTGTGTTCGCGAGTGCCTAGGAGCAGCGAAATGAAGATCTGGACCGACCTCGAATCAATCCCCGAGGGGCAGCGCTCCGTCGTCACCATCGGGAACTTCGACGGGATGCACAACGGGCACCGACGAGTCGTGTCCTCCTGCGTGGAGCGCGCACGCAAACGCGGCGTCGACGCGGTCGCCCTCACCTTCGACCCGCACCCCACCCAGGTCCACCGCCCCGAACTCGGACTCGAACTCATCTCGCCGCTTCGCGACCGCCTCGACGCGATGGCCGCCTCCGGCCTTGACGCGACCCTCGTCATCCACTACGACGAATCGGTGTACAGCCTCGACGCGGAAGAATTCGTCACGACCTTCCTCGTCGATCGCCTCGGCGTCCTCGAGGTCGTCGTCGGCGAGGACTTCCGCTTCGGACGGGGGAACGCCGGCACCGTCGACACCCTGCGCGCCCTCGGACGCCGCTACGACTTCGACGTCGTCATGGTGACGGACATTCAGGCCCCTGAAGGCAGGCGCTGGTCGTCCTCGTGGGTCCGCGAACTCCTCGCCGAGGGAGACGTCGCGGGCGCCGCACGCGTCCTCGGGCACCTCCACCGCATCCGGGGGACCGTCGAACACGGCTTCAAGCGGGGGAGGGCGCTCGGATTCCCGACCGCGAACCTTCACGACGGCATCGAGGGCGTCGTCCCCGCCGACGGCGTCTACGCGGGCTGGGTCGTGCGCTCAGTGCCCGGAACCGAATCCGCCGAGTTCCTCCCCGCGGCGATCTCCGTCGGCACGAACCCCCACTTCGACGGCATCGACCGGACCGTCGAAGCCCATGTGCTCGGCCGCTCGGACCTCAATCTCTACGGCGAGCGGATCGCGATCACCTTCGTCTCGAGGATCCGGCCCATGCTCTCCTTCGACTCCCTCGACGGGCTCCTCACCCAGATGGACGAGGACCTTCGGCGCACCGCCTACATCCTCGGGATCGCCGTCTCCACGCGCATCGACCCGGGGGCCGTCACCGCGGACTGAGGCCGCCGCGTGTCCGATCGCACAGCCCGGCGCGGGTGAGCAGCGCCTCCCCGACCGAAGTGGGGCGCCGGGCCCGTGCTAGCCTTGAAAGGCCGTAAGATCGGCCGCGGATCCCAAGCGCCGGGGACAAGCCCCGTCGCTCCGCGCAACGAGTCGCAAGGAGCAGCCTGTGCCGCTGAGCAAGGACGTCAAGGACCAGATCATCGCCGAGTACGCCACCCACGAGGGCGACACCGGCTCCCCCGAGGTGCAGATCGCGCTGCTCACCCAGCGCATCAAGGATCTCACCGAGCACTTCAAGACCCACACGCACGACCACCACTCGCGCCGCGGCCTCCTGCTGCTCGTCGGTCGTCGTCGTCGCCTCCTCGGCTACCTCGCCTCGATCGACATCGAGCGCTACCGCTCCCTCGTCGAGCGTCTCGGCCTGCGCCGCTGAGCGAGTCCGGCCCGATCCCCAATCGGGGATCGGGCCGGTTCACTTCGCGGGGGCTCGACGAGCGGAGAGCCCCGACCGCCGCACCCCATCCCCGATTCCGCTCACCGAAGCCGCGCACGAGCCGCCGGTTTTCGACAGTGGTTCACGGACCTCCCCGACCCGAGGGTCGGCCGGATCGACGCCGTGGACTTCGATCGAAGGCCGAAGCCCGGCGCGCATCCCCTTTCCCCCTCGATAAAGGAGAACGCCCCCATGATGGAAGGCCCCGACATCGTCGCCGCAGAGGCGATCATCGACAACGGTCGCTTCGGAACGCGCACCGTCCGCTTCGAGACCGGCCGGCTCGCCAAGCAGGCCGCCGGCTCGGCCCTCGCCTACCTCGACGACGAGACCACCGTCCTGTCCGCGACGACGGTCGGCAAGAACCCGAAGGACCAGTTCGACTTCTTCCCCCTCACCGTTGACGTCGAGGAGCGCGCCTACGCCGCCGGTCGCATCCCCGGCTCCTTCTTCCGCCGCGAAGGCCGGGCCGGCACCGAGGCGATCCTCGCCGCCCGCCTCATCGACCGTCCCCTGCGCCCCGGCTTCGTCAAGGGCCTGCGCAACGAGGTCCAGGTCGTCGAAACGGTCCTCACCGTCCACCCCGATGACGCCTACGACGTCCTCGCGATCAATGCCGCCTCCATGTCGACCCAGATCGCCGGCCTGCCCTTCTCCGGCCCGATCGGCGGCACCCGCCTCGCGCTCATCGACGACCAGTGGGTCGCCTTCCCGCGCTGGTCCGAGCTCGAGCGCTCCGTCTTCAACATCGTCGTCGCCGGCCGCATCGTCACCTCCGAGGACGGCACCGAGGACGTCGCGATCATGATGGTCGAGGCCGGTGGCGGCAAGAACCAGTGGGACCTCATCCAGGCCGGCGCGATCGCCCCGACCGAGGATGTCGTCGCGGACGGCCTCGAGGCCGCCAAGCCCTTCATCAAGGTCCTCTGCGAGGCCCAGATCGAGGTCGCGAAGCACGCCTCGAAGGAGACCGCGGAGTTCCCGCTCTTAGATCGGAAGAGCACACGTCTGAACTCCAGTCACCGCTCATTATCT
>CAZJTN010000092.1:0-4128 GCA_964548945.1 uncultured Schaalia sp. | reverse complement strand
TCGAGTACATCCTCACCGACGCCGAGGTCGGTTTCGTCGTCACCGAGACCGTCACAATGGCCGAGCTCGTCCGGGCGGCCGCTCAACGGGCCGGTCGGGACGGCCTGCGGGTCCTCTCCCTCGATTCCGATGCGCTCGCCACGATCGTCGCCGAGGGCAGCGCCGTGCCCCGCACGGAAGTCGCGTCGCGGACGAACGGGCTTTCGACCTCGTCGATCGCGACGATCGTCTACACCTCGGGGACGACGGGCCGGCCGAAGGGCACGGTGCTCTCGCACGGCAATTTCACCGAGCTGTGCGTGAACTCGCACGCCTGGATGCCGGAGATCGCGATGTCCGCGGAGTCGCGCCTCCTCCTCTTCCTCCCCCTCGCCCACGTCTTCGCGAGGTTCCTCGAGGTCTTCCAGCTGTCGGGCGAGGGCGTCCTCGGTCACGTGCCGTCGATCAAGTCCCTCCTTCCCGATCTGGCGTCCTTCAAGCCGAGCTACCTCCTCGTCGTCCCGCGCGTCTTGGAGAAGATCTACAACTCCGCGGACGCGAAGGCCACCGCGGGAGCGAAGAAGCGGGTGTTCCGCTGGGCGGCGCGCACGGCGATCGAGTATTCGAAGGCCCTCGACACCCCCGAGGGCCCGTCCCGTTCCCTCAAGGCCCAGCGCGCGCTCGCCGACAGGCTCGTCTATCAGACGATCCTCAAACTGGTCGGCGGGAATGCCGACTACATCGTGTCGGGCGGCGCGCCCCTGGCCCCCTGGCTCGCGCATTTCTACCGGGGCCTCGGCATCCCCGTGCTTGAGGGCTACGGGCTCACGGAGACCGTCGGCCCGATCGCCGTCTCCACCCCGCGTCTGGCGAAGATCGCGACCGTGGGCACCCCGCTGCCGCCGACTTCGGTGAAGATCTCCGAGGAGGGGGAAGTCCTCATCAAGGGCCCCTCCGTCTTCGTCGAATATCACAACGACCCGGAGGCGACGGCGGCGGCCTTCACCGAGGACGGGTGGTTCCGCACGGGCGATCTCGGCTCGCTCGACCGGGACGGGTATCTTTCGATCACGGGCCGCGCGAAGGAGATCATCGTGACCGCGGGCGGGAAGAACGTCTCCCCTGCCGCCCTCGAGAACGAATTGCGCGCCCACGCCCTCGTCTCCCAGGTCCTCGCCGTCGGTGATCAGCGCCCCTTCATCGGAGCGCTCATCACCCTCGATGAGGAGATGCTCCCGGCATGGCTCCAGGCGCACGGGCTGCCGACGATGACGGTCGCCGAGGCCGCGACGAATATCGAGGTCCTCGCCTCGCTCGATAAGGCGGTTGAACGCGCGAACGAGCACGTCTCGCGCGCCGAATCGATCCGCAAGTTCAAGGTCCTCGCCACCGATTTCACCGAGGCGAACGGGCTGCTCACGCCCTCCCTCAAGGTGAAGCGCAAGGAGGCGCTGCGCCGTTTCGAAACGGTGATCGACGACCTCTACGGCGGGCCGGTCGAGTCCGAGCACTGAGGCGAGAGGGGGCGGGCTCGAGGAGCGCATCGCCGCACCGTGTCGATCGGGACTGAGGCACTCTCAATTCCCGCGCTCGAGCGGCGGCGTCCTTCCGGGCGGCGCGGGCGCGAATCGGCTCAGCGGCCGCCGCGGTACCCCGCTTTGATGTCCTCGTGGTGGCGGATGACCTCGGTGATCATGAATTCGAGGAACTTCTCCGCGAAATCGGGGTCGAGGCCGGCCTGTTCGGCGAGCCCGCGCAGGCGCGCGACCTGGCGGGCCTCACGCGCAGGGTCGGCGGGCGGGAGGTCGTTGCGCGCCTTGATGTGCCCGACGCGCTGCGTGCAGCGGAAGCGCTCGGCGAGGATGTGGATGAGGGCGGCGTCGATGTTATCGATCGTTCGCCGCGCCTCGGCGAGCTCGGCGGGGATCCCCTCCCCGACCGGATCGGCGGGGCCTTCCACGGCGGCGAAACGCCCGCATTCCTCAGCGGTCATCGATCCTCCTCGACGTCGAGCGGGGTCGCCCTCGTCCCCGGCACCCGGGGCTCAGACGACTCTCATGCCGTGCGGACCCCGGACGCCCGCTCGGCGTAGAGTTCCGGTTCACCGCATCCTTCAACATACTCGCGCGTGATGACGACCCGGGCGACATCTTCCCTGCTGGGCAACTCGAACATGAGCTCGGACAGCGTCTGCTCCATGATCGAGGAGAGACCACGAGCACCTGTCCGACGCGTATTCGCACGGGCCGCAATCGACAAGAGCGCCTCCTCGGTGAACTCCAGATCGATGCCGTCGAGTTCGAAGAGGTGCTGGTACTGACGGACGAGCGCATTGTTCGGCTCGGTGAGGACGCGGACGAGGTCGGACTCGGAGAGGTCCTTCGTCGACGTGAGGACGGGAAGGCGCCCGATGAATTCGGGGATCATGCCGAATTTGTGGAGATCCTCGGGCGTGACGGCCTCATAGAGGTCGCCCATTTCAGCCTTCGACTTGAGCTCCGAGCCAAAACCCGTCGACCGCTGACCCAAGCGCGCCTTCACGATGTCTTCGATGCCGGAGAACGCACCCGCAGCGATGAACAAGATCCCGGAAGTGTCGATCTCGAGGAACTGCTGGTGGGGGTGCTTGCGGCCGCCCTGGGGGGGCACCGACGCGACCGTTCCCTCGATGATTTTGAGACGGGCCTGCTGGACGCCCTCGCCGGAGACCTCGCGCGTGATCGAGGCGTTCTCGGACTTGCGGCCGATCTTGTCGATCTCATCGACGTAGATGATCCCGCGCTCGGCCTTCTTGATGTCACCGTCGGCCTCCTGGATGAGGCGGAGGAGGATGTTCTCGACGTCCTCGCCGACGTAGCCGGCCTCGGTGAGCGCCGTCGCGTCGACGATCGCGAAGGGGACCTGGAGGAGGCGGGCGAGTGAGCGCGCCAGGTGCGTCTTCCCGGTGCCGGTCGGGCCGAGGAGAAGGATGTTCGACTTCGTGCCGAGCATGTCCTCCTCGTTCCCGGCCTCCCGGGAGCGCACGCGCTTGTAGTGGTTGTAGACGGCGACCGAAAGGGCGCGCTTCGCACGCTCCTGGCCGATCACCCACGAATCGAGGAAGTCGCAGATCTCGCGGGGCTTGGGCAGCGGGGTCGCGGTGGTCTCGGCGGGTTTGGCGCCGAGTTCCTCCTCGATGATCTCGTTGCACAGCTCGATGCACTCGTCGCAGATGTACACGCCGGAGCCGCCGATGAGCTTGCGCACCTGCTTCTGGCTCTTCCCGCAGAACGAGCACTTGAGCAGTTCGGCTCCATCGGTCAGTCGAGCCACGAGGACCTCCAGTCCGTTCGGGCGCGCCGGTGGGCGCACGTCTTCTCATTCACCCTATGGCAGAGCCGAATTCCGCGCCATTCGGCGCGCAGATGCCCCGCCGAAAGCATTACCCGCACCCCGCCGAGAGCATTACCCGCACCCCGCCGAGAGCATTACCCGCACCCCGCTGAGAGCATTACCCGCACCCCGCCGAAAGCACTACCGGCGCCCGAGTCCGCATCCGCCTCTCGTCCTCTGAGCTCGCAATACTCCGCTCGACCAGACGAACTCGCAATCACAGGAGTTGAGCAAGACGCGGCGGCCACCGTGCCACGTCCGCCACGAGACAAATCGGCAGAGCAACACGCCATGCTGCCCGGAAGCTGCGGACCGCTGGAGATCGAGCGCAGGATTCACCGGTCCGCCCGATGTCGAATCACGAGGATCCTCCAGCGGGCGATGCTCATCGAGGGACTTCTCTTCCTCTTGCTATTCATCGCGGTGGGAGTGTTCCTCGATGCGATGAATCTCGCCCTCGCTGTGCTTGTCGCCCTCTGCATCTTCGTCCCCTGCACCCTCGCGGGAACCATCCGCTCTCTCCTCGACATGCGGCGTGATGATCCTGAAGCCGATGAGAGCGTGAGGGCGCGCTGACACTCGACGACACCGGGCTCGCGCATTGGAGGAACATGTCTCCCGAAAGCGACACTGCCCGTAACCGCGCCGCACAGGATCCCTCCGATCGAGGGCGCCCATGCACAGCGAAGACGGCTCCCGGCCGAGGCCGGGAGCCGTCTTCACCGCTTCTCAGGCGCCCTTGCGAGAGGCGAGCACCTGGTCGATGAGGCCGTACTC
>CAZJTN010000091.1:0-4207 GCA_964548945.1 uncultured Schaalia sp. | reverse complement strand
CACCGGCCTCGAGTCGTGGGCCGGAAAGATCAGATTGGGGAGTGGTCGCCCGGGCCGCTGATCACCAGGGTCGCGCATGGCGCGACGAGCTCCTTCGACCCCTTCGCGACGCGGCGGGCGGGCCGTGCGCATTCGTGCGCCGCCTTGACGACTCATCGCGCTCGCGTTATATTTTGTTGCGGAACAAAAGCCAATGGTGTGGGCGATCCCGGTCCACCCGGAGGCATCCCGTCAGGGCTGCAGCGATGCGGCCGACGCAACAGTGGCGAAGGAGCCGAATATGCGTGCAATCGCGAAGAAGACCGTCGTGGCGCTGGCCGCGACGACGATGGCAATGGGGATGGCCGCCTGCTCGGCCGAGCGCGGCGGGACCGCCTCGACGGAGTCCGGCAGCGAATCCGGCGCCTCCACCGCATCGGCCGGCGGACTCATCGGCGTCTCCATGCCGACGAAGTCCCTCGAGCGTTGGAACCGTGACGGCTCCCACCTCGAAGAGCTCCTCAAGGAGGAGGGCTACGAGGTCTCCCTCCAGTTCGCCGACAACAAGGTCGAGCAGCAGATCACCCAGATCCAGAACATGATCAACGAGGGCCCCGAGGTCCTCGTCGTCGCTTCCATCGACGGCTCCGCCCTCGCCCCCGTCCTCGAGCAGGCCAAGGCAGCGGGCATCCCCGTCATCGCCTATGACCGCCTCATCCGCGACACCGAGGCCGTTGACTACTACGCGACCTTCGACAACTACAAGGTCGGCCAGCTCCAGGGCCAGTACATCGAAGAGGCCCTCGGCCTCAAGGACGGCAACGGCCCCTACAACTTCGAGCCCTTCTCCGGCTCCCCTGACGACAACAACGCGAAGTTCTTCTTCGCCGGCGCCTGGGACGTCCTCTCGCCCTACGTCGAGTCCGGGAAGCTCGTCGTCCCCTCCGGTAAGGACCCCAAGTCCGTCGACGACTGGCAGTCCATCGGCATCCAGGCGTGGATGTCGACGACCGCCCAGGCCGAGATGGAGACCCGCCTCAACTCCTTCTACTCCGACAAGAAGGTCGAAGCCGTCCTCTCCCCGAACGACGCCATCGCCCTCGGCATCTCCCAGGCCCTCGAGTCCGACGGCTACACGGCCGAGGAATGGCCGGTCCTCACCGGTCAGGACGCCGACCAGGCGAACGTCCAGAACATCCTCGCCGGCAAGCAGTCGATGACCGTGTGGAAGGACACCCGCGCCCTCGGCGACCGCGTCGCGAAGATGGTCGACCAGATCGTCAAGGGCGAGACCGTCGAGGTCAACGACACCGAGTCCTACGACAACGGCAAGAAGGTCGTCCCCTCCTACCTCCTCGACCCGGTGGTCATCACGAAGGACAACGTCCAGTCGGAGCTTGTCGACTCCGGCTTCTACTCGGCGGCCGATCTCGGCCTGTGACCCATCGCCGCTGAGCGAACCCTTCAAGAAATCGAGGTGAATGATGCAGACCGATGAAGTGGTCCTGCGGATGTCGCACATCGTCAAGGAGTTCTCCGGAGTGAGGGCCCTCGACGACGTGACGATGGAGGTCCGACGAGGCGAAGTCCACGCCATTTGCGGCGAGAACGGCGCCGGCAAGTCGACCCTCATGAAGGTGCTGTCCGGGGTCTACCCCTACGGCACCTACGACGGCGACATCGAGTACATCGGCCAGGAATGCCGCTTCAAGTCCATCCGCGAGTCGGAGGACGTCGGCATCGTCATCATTCACCAGGAGCTGGCCCTGTCCCCGTTCCTCTCCGTCGCGGAGAACATCTTCCTCGGGAACGAACGGGGACGGGCCGGACTCGTCGACTGGCACGAGACGAAGACTCTCGCCAAGGCCCTCCTCGACAAGGTCGGACTCGACGTCGATCCGGACTCCCGGATCGTCGACCTCGGCGTCGGCCAGCAGCAGCTCGTCGAGATCGCCAAGGCCCTCTCGAAGGACGTCAAACTCCTCATCCTCGATGAGCCGACCGCCGCCCTCAACGACGACGACTCCGAGCACCTCCTCGAGCTCATGCGTCAGCTGCGCGACGAGGGCATCACGATGATCATCATCTCCCACAAGCTCGGTGAGATCCGCGAGATCGCCGACTCGACCTCGATCATCCGCGACGGCAAGACCGTCGGATACATCGACATGCACCGCCCCGAGGGCGTCACCGAGGACGAGATCATCGCGAAGATGGTCGGCCGCGAGCTCTCCAACCGCTTCCCCGAGCACACGCCGAACATCGGTGAGGAGATCCTCGAAGTCCGCGACTGGACCGTGCACCACCCGATCGACACCGCCCGCACGGTCGTCGACGGCGCCGCCTTCACCCTGCGCCGCGGCGAGATCACCGGCCTCGCCGGCCTCATGGGGGCCGGGCGCACCGAGCTCGCGATGAGCATCTTCGGCCACCAGTACGGCGCGGGAATCTCCGGCGAGGTCCTGAAGAACGGTGAGCCCATCGACACCTCCACCGTCTCCAAGGCGATCTCCCACGGCCTCGCCTACGTGCCCGAGGACCGCAAGACGATGGGCCTCAACCTCATCCAGGACATCCGCAAGAACGTCTCGATCGCTGCGATCGACAAAGTGATCAAGGGGCACGTCATTCAATCGCATGACGAGGATGCCCTCGTCGAGGACTTCCGCAGGCGCCTGCGGATCAAGACCTCGAGCATCAACGCCCTCGCCTCCTCACTCTCGGGCGGCAATCAGCAGAAGGTCGTCCTCGCGAAGTGGATCAACACCGATCCGGAGATCCTCATCCTCGATGAACCGACGCGCGGCATCGACGTCGGCGCGAAGTACGAGATCTACCAGATCATCCAGAAGCTGGCGGACGACGGGCACGCCGTCCTCGTCATCTCCTCCGAACTGCCCGAACTGCTGGGCATCTGCGACCGCATCTACACGATGAGCCAAGGCGTCATCACGGGAGTCGTCCCCGCGGCCGAGGCGACGCAGGAATCTCTCATGAAGCTCATGACCAAGGAACGAGTGAAGGAAGCACGATGAAAGAGACGACCAAGCGGCTGCAGGGCAGCCTTCAGCAGTACGGGATCCTCGGTGCCCTCGTCGTCATCGTGATCCTCTTCAACATCCTCACAGGCGGGCGCCTCCTCGCCCCGAACAACGTCGCCTCGCTCATCCAGCAGAACGCGTACGTCATGGTCCTCACCATCGGCATGACCATGGTGATCATCGCCCGCCACATCGACCTCGCCGTCGGATCCGTCGTCGCCTTCGTCGGCGGTGTCGTCGCCCTTCTCATGTACCAGATGCACGTCGCATGGCCGCTCGCCGTCCTCATCGGCCTCCTCCTCGGCATCGTCATCGGCTGCTGGCAGGGCTTCTGGGTCGCCTACGTCGGCGTCCCCGCCTTCATCGTCACCCTCGGCGGCATGCTCATCTTCCGCGGCCTCGCGATCGTCCTCGTCGAGGCGACCGTCTCCGGTCTGCCCGCGGGCTTCGTGAAGATCGCCTCCGGCTCGATCCCGCCCTTCTTCGGATACGCGGGCATGCTCGACGTCGTCACCCTCGTCATCGGCATCGCGACGATCCTCCTCACGGTCGGAATGTCGTGGAACCGCAGGCGCAAGGACCTTGCAGCGGGCTCTCCGGTCCTCCCCATGGGGGCCTTCGTCGCCGGTCAGGTCATCATCGCGCTCGCAATCGCCTTCGTCACCTACCTCCTCTCCCTCTCCTCCGGCGGCACGCCGATCGTCCTCGTCATCATCGGCGTCCTCGTCGTCATCTACTCCTTCGTCATGGCGAAGACGAAGTTCGGCCGCCACATCTATGCGGTCGGCGGCAACCTCCGCGCCGCGCAGCTCTCCGGCATCAACACGAAGCGCACCGACTTCCTCGTCTTCGTCAACATGGGCTTCCTCGCCGCCCTCGCCGGCGTCATCACGACCTCCCGAGCGGGCGCCGCCGTCGCGACCGCCGGCAATAACTACGAGCTCGACGCGATCGCCGCGGCCTTCATCGGCGGCACTGCCGTCTCCGGCGGCATCGGCAAGATCTCGGGTGCGATCATCGGCGCGCTCATCATGGGCGTCCTCAACATGGGCCTGTCGATCCTCGCCGTCGACTCGGCTTGGCAGCAGGCGATCAAGGGCCTCGTCGTGATCCTCGCGGTCGCGGTCGACCTCATCACCTCGAAGAAGAACTGAAGGTCCGTGTGATTGTGTGAATGGGATGAGCCG
>CAZJTN010000090.1:0-4242 GCA_964548945.1 uncultured Schaalia sp. | reverse complement strand
CGCGCTCGCGTCCGCGAGCGCGCCCGGCTCAGCGGGAGTTCGCGTTCGCCGAGTGGTAGTTCGGCGCCTCAGAGGTCATCTGGACGTCGTGCGGATGCGATTCGCGCAGGCCGGCGGAGGTGATCCGCACGAAGCGGCCATTCGCCTTGAGGGTTCGAATGTCGGAGGCGCCGAGGTAGAACATCGTCTGGTGGAGGCCGCCGACGAGCTGGTAGATGACCGCGGCGAGGGCGCCCGTGTACGGGACCTGGCCCTCGATGCCCTCGGGGACGATCTTGTCGTCGGAGGAGACATCGGCCTGGAAGTAGCGGTCCTTCGAGTAGGACTTGCGTCCGCGCGAGCTCATCGCGCCGAGCGAGCCCATGCCGCGGTAGCGCTTGAACTGCTTGCCGTTCGTGAACACGACCTCCCCGGGGGACTCCTCACAACCCGCGAGGAGGGAGCCGAGCATGACGGTGTCGGCACCGGCGACGAGGGCCTTGCCGATATCGCCGGAGTACTGAAGGCCGCCATCGGCGATGAGCGGGACTCCCGCGGGGCCGCAGGCCTTGGCAGCGAGGGCGATCGCCGTGATCTGGGGGACGCCGACGCCGGCGACGACGCGGGTCGAGCAGATCGAGCCCGGTCCGACGCCGACCTTGACGGCGTCGACGCCCGCGTCGATGAGGGCCTGGGCGCCCTCGGTCGTCGCGACATTGCCGCCGATGATCTCAATGCCGTCGAAGGCCGGATCGGACTTGATGCGCCGGATCATGTCGAGGGCGAGTTTCGCGCCGCCATTCGCCGTGTCGACGACGAGGACGTCGACGCCGGCCTCCGCGAGGGCGCTTGCGCGCTCCCAGGTGTCGCCCCAGTAGCCGACGGCCGCGCCGACGACGAGGCGCCCGCGCTCGTCCTTCGTCGCGTTCGGGTACTGCTCGGTCTTGACGAAGTCCTTCACGGTGATGAGGCCGGTGAGGCGATCGGAGTCGTCGACGATCGGGAGCTTCTCGATGCGGTGCTCGGCGAGGAGGGCCTTCGCGTCCTCGCGGGAGATGCCGACGTGCCCGGTGATGAGGCGCTCGCGCGGGGTCATGCAGTCGCGGACCTTGAGGCGGCCCCAGTCGGCCTGGGGGACGAAGCGGAGGTCGCGGTTCGTGATGATGCCGAGGAGGGCGCCGTCCTCGGCGACGACCGGAAGGCCGGAGACGCGGTAGTGGCCGCAGAGCTCGTCGAGTTCCTCGATCGTCGCCTCGGGGCCGACGGTCACGGGGTCTTCGACCATCCCCGATTCTGAGCGCTTGACGAGGCGGACCTGCTGGGCCTGCTCGTCGATGGAGAGGTTGCGGTGGAGGATGCCGATGCCGCCCTGGCGGGCCATTGCGATCGCCATTCGCGCTTCGGTGACGGTGTCCATCGCCGCGGAGAGGAGGGGAACGCGCAGTGAGATCTTCTTCGTCAGGCGCGAAGTCGTGTCCACTGCCGAGGGGACGACATCGGTGAGCTCGGGGAGGAGCAGGACGTCGTCGTAGGTGAGGCCGGTGAGTCCGAAGGGATCATTCGTCGAAAAGTCGCCCATGACCGAAGTCTAGGTGCGCCCGGGCACGGTGGCGAAGCCGCGAAGGGCCCTGCGGGGTGCGAGTGGGGAGTCTCACGCCGCGGGGCCCGGGCGATTCAGGATCTCGCGAGGGCGGCGGCGAATCCGGGGTGGAGGCCGATGCGCGGGAGGATGAGCATCTGGGCGACGTGGTAGGCATCGGGTTTGCCCGCCCACACGCTCGTCGAGGGTTCCCCCTTCTCGTCGAGCTCGTGGATCCACCGGCCGGGGGCCTCGTGGAGGTGCTCGTCGGCCCAGGCGAGGAAGCGGGCGAATCGTTCGGAGTTCCTCGCAACCGCGTCCTCGCGCCCGAGCTCGTCCTCGACGCTCCCGAGGGCGTAGGCGGCGTTGACGGCTTCGCAGGCGACCCAGTGCATGCGGGTGGTGACGACGGGACGTCCGTCGAAGTCGGTCGTGTAGACGATGCCGCCGACCCCGTCCTCGACCCAGCCGTCGGCGTCGGCGCGTTCGACGAGCTCGCGCGCGACCTCGAGCATCCACTCCCCTGGCGTGTCACCGATGGCGAGGAGGGAGGCGCGCAGGTGGAGGATGAGGCGGGCCCATTCGAAGCCGTGTCCGGGAGTGGCGCCGTAGGGGCGGAAGGGATCGGCGGGGGTGTCGGCGAACATCTCGGGGCGGACCGTCCAGTCGGCGTCGAAGTGCTCGGGGAGGCGGAAGCCGAATCGGGCGCCGAGTTCGGCGACGAAGCGGCAGATCTCCCGGGCGCGGTCGAGCCAGGTCCGATCCCCCGTGGCATCCCAAGCGGCGAGGTAGGCCTCGACGGTGTGCATATTCGCGTTGAGTCCCCGGTAGGGCTCGCATTCGCTCCACTCGAGGTTCCACGAGTTGCGGACGCGCCCGAAGGAGGGCTCCCACCAGTGGGCGTCCTGGTCGGCGAGGGCCGCGTCGAGGAGCGTTCGCCCGCGCTCGTGCCCGGCGAGCGCGGCGGCGGCGGTGGCGAGGATGACGAAGGCGTGCGCGTAGGCCTCTTTACGGGCGCCCTCAAGGGGGTCGCTCCCTTCACGGGGGGCGGCGAGGGCGGAGTACCAGCCGCCGTTGAGCCGGTCGTGGAAGGGGCCGTCGAGCGCGTCGAGGCCGTGCTCGACGAGTTCGGCGGCGCCGGCGATGCCGCGCATTTCGGCGAGGGCGAAGACGTAGGTCATCCGGCAGGTGATCCACAGTTCGACGGGCCGCGCGAGATCGAGGGCGCCCTCGGCGTCGAGGGAGCCGAAGCCGGAGGGGCATCTCGAGGCTGCGGCGAAGTCGACGAGGGCGGAGAAGTCCTCGTCGAAGCCGTCGAGGAGGGCGGTACTGGTCCAGGGCGTGTGCATGTCGGCTCCCGCTTGCGTCGTCGCATGAGATGCTCGCTTCACGGTAGCACCGCCGAGGGCGGGTGCGGGCCTCAGGCGTCGAAGGCGGCGAGGTCGAGGCCGGGGGCGAGGAGGGCGAGCGTTTCTTCGACGCAGGCGGCGGGAGTGCGCACGCGGAGGACGCGCCCGTCGACGATCGCGGGCGCGTCGGCCCCGACGAGGAGGACGTCGAGCTCGCATTCGGAGGCGACGAAGGAGATGAAGGATTCACAGCTCGTGCCGCTTCCGAGGACGATCGCAAGGTCGACGTGGCGGGCGGCGAGGTGGGCGCTCAGGCGTTCGGAGCCGGTGCCGGAGTCGATCCTTTCGGTGGCGAGGACGCGCGCGTCGATCCCGTACCAGCGCAGGGCGACGCCGATGACGTGGGCGCTGACCTCGTGGGCGAGATCGGTGAGGACGACGACGGAGGCGGTGGATTCGCCGCGCGCGGGGATGCGTTTCGCGATGTCGGCGAGGAGGTCGAGGAATGCGGAGCGCAGGACGGCCGAGGGGGCGCAGCCGGGGAGCTCGCCTTCCTCGTCGGAGCGCATCCGCTCGATCGCGGGGCTCACGAGGCGCGACCAGGTGTGGACGAGGCCCTCCTCCCCGACTGCGGCGTCGAGGATGTCGCGCAGGGACCCGGCCCGGCAGCGGCACGAGACCTCGACGAGGTCGTGGACCGAGTGCGGGACGCGGACGCGGGGCGCGGCCTCTGCGGAGCCGGGCTGGGCGAGGACGATGGCGGCGGCGTCGGCGGCGGAGACGCCCTCGTGGACGAGGTCGACCATCCGGGTGAGGCGGGCGACGTCGGCGGGCCGGTAGCGGCGGTGCGATCCGGCGGTGCGCTCCCCGGGCCCGAGGCCGTAGCGGCGTTCCCAGGTGCGCAGGGTGGAGGGCGAGATGCCGAGGCGCAGGGAGACCGCGGTGACGGTGAGAGGGGCGTCGACGCCGAGGGGTTGAGGCGCTCGCGTCCGCGGCATGGTCCCCTCCCCTCGTGCGCTGCGCAGTGCGGGGCGCTCGCCCCTCCTGATCGATTACGAGGCGCTCGCCCCTCGTGGTCGATTGTGTCCCGCGCGCGGTGTCGCCGCCACTCGAATGACGGGGCTGCGGCGGTGAACTTTCACTCGCGAGTTGTTCACATCCTATTCACTCTGCCAACGCCCGAATCGTGGGCGCTCTCCCAGGGTTCTTTCAGGGGAAACCGCTTCCCTGAGAAAAGACTGGAATATATGAACGGGTCTTGAACAACTTCCGCACAATAAACTACCCTGAACGAGGTTGCAGATCGGAAGAGCACACGTCTGAACTCCAGTCACC
>CAZJTN010000089.1:0-4257 GCA_964548945.1 uncultured Schaalia sp. | reverse complement strand
GCGAGCCGTGCGGACCCGAAGAGGAGCGCCTCGGTCCCCTCCCCGGTCGCGACGAGGGCGGGGTCGATCGTCACGCTGAGCGAGATCGACGGCGTCATCGCGAAGGTGGCGTCGGAGTTGATCGCTGAAACCTCGAATCCGGCGAGCCGGTAGCGGATCTCGAGGACCTCCCCGGCGAAGGCGGCCTGGAACTCGGGGAGCCCTGACTCGGGGTAGTGGGAGACGGCGCGGATGCCGGTCCGCTCCTCGTCGCCGGCGAGGTCGCCGAGGGCGGAGCGGAAGGCGTCGATGTGGAAGGTCGCGCCCTCGCAGGCGGCGTGGTCGAACCACAGGGAGGGGACGATGCGCTGAGTCATGAGGTGAGCGTAGACCCCGGGGGCGAGCGCCGCGCCGAGGGATCGGGGAGGATGGGG
Organism: uncultured Schaalia sp.; assembly: GCA_964548945.1. GTDB lineage: Bacteria > Actinomycetota > Actinomycetes > Actinomycetales > Actinomycetaceae > Pauljensenia. The sequence continues at coordinate 3,844 of CAZJTN010000089.1, read as the reverse complement.
ACATGAGCGAGGAGGGCGCACAGAGCGGCGCGGGGCGGGTGAGGACGATCCACGCGATCGTCTCCGGTCATGTTCAGGGTGTCGGGTTCCGCTGGTCGTGCCGCGAGCAGGCGGAGATCCTCGGCCTCACGGGCGAGGTCCGCAACCTTGCCGACGGCACGGTCGAAGTCCTCGCCCAGGGGCGCGCCGACGCGGTTGCGCGGCTCATCGTCTGGCTCTACCGGGGGCCGCGGTGGTCCGAGGTCGCCGACGTCCGCGTCACCGATCTCGGCCCGGGGACGCTGCGCCTTGACGGCTTCCGGATGGGGAATTGAGGCTCACTCCCCGATCCCCACCTGCCCGAGCGCGAAGGCGAACTCCTCGGCGCGCGCGGCCCAGCGGCCCTCGCGACCTGAAGGCCCGGCGTGCCCGGCGACCATCTGCGTTCGCAGGACGATCGGGCGCTCGCGGGCGAGCGCCGGGTCTGTGGCGCCGCCGGAGGCCTCGCGGAGCCGGAGGACCCATTTCGTCGGCTCGACGAATTCGACGCGCGTGTCGTTGACCGAGGTCGTCGCCATGACCGCGGGAAGGGTCACGCCCTCGGGCACGTTCTCATAGGGCGTGTAGGCCTTCATCGCGGCGAAGACCTCGGGATCCTCGATCGGGTTGCCCCACTCCTCCCACTCGCCGACCGTGAGGGGGAGTGAAGGGTCGAGGATCGTTGTGAGCGCGTCGACGAAGGGGACGCCGGCGACGATCACCCGGAAACGCTCGGGCGCCATGTTGAGGACCGCGCCCATGAGGAGCCCCCCGGCGCTGCGGCCCTCGGCGATGAGCCGTCCCTCCGCGACCCACCCGGAGTCGACGAGCCAGCCCGCCACGTCGATGAAGTCCTCGAAAGTGTGGCGCTTGACGAGCATCTTCCCGTCCTCGTACCACGCGCGCCCGAGCTCGCCGCCGCCGCGGACGTGCGCGATCGCGAGGACGACGCCGCGCTCGAGGAGCGGAAGCCGCAGGACCTCGAACTCCGGGTCGGAGGAGATCTCGTAGGAGCCGTAACCGATCTCCCACCCGGCGTTCGTCCCATCGGGGGCGAGGTCGGCGCGGTGGACGAGGGTGACGGGGATCCGGGTTCGCCCGTCGCGCCCGGTCACCCACACGCGCTCCTCGACGTAGTCGGCAGGGTTCCATCCGGGTGCGGGCTCGACCTTGAGGAGGCGGCTGGCCCCCGTCGAGGGATCGATCTGGAGGGTGTCGAGGGGGCGGATCTGCGACTGGACGCCCACGCGGAAGAAGCGGTCCGCGAAGCGCGGTCCCGCTGCGCTCTGGATGGTCCGCACCTCGGCCCCGGAGTCGACGAATCGCCCCGGAGCCCACAGCTGCGCGATCTCTTGCGCGCTGAGGGGGCGAGGGCGGGCGCCCTGGATCTCCTCGACGGGGAATCGACGGACCCGGTACTCGAGCTGGGTGAGGGCGTTCGAACGCATCGTGAGGACGGCGAATCCGGCGAAGGCTTCGACCTCGAGGATCCGCTCGCCCTCGGCCGCCTCGCGCAGGGGGATCCACGTCTCAGGCGGGGTCAGGGGGGCGAGGGCTTCGCAGCCGGGCAGGGCCTCGCCGGCCTTGCGGCCCCCGAGGGCGGCGCGGGAGAAAGCCTTGCCGAGGGTCGCGCCCGCGAAGCGCGCGTCGAGGTCGTCGGGGAGGGGTGCGGCGGCGAGGGTTCCCTCGCGGCTCGAGGCCGTATGGACGAGGAGGAGGTGGTCGCCCGCGGATTCGACGGAGAGTTGAACATCGGGTGCGGCGGCGACGAGGGGGAGGGGTCGGGAGTCGGGGTGATCGGGCGACCAGGCCCACGCCCGTCCGGAGGTCGTCGAAGCGGAGGCGATGAGGACGAGGTGAGGATCCGCCGGATCGACGATGCCCATTTCGAAGCCTTCGTCCTCCTCGACGAGGAGGAGGAGATCGTCCTCCCGGGGTTCGCCGAGCCGGTGGCGCCAGATCTCACAGGAGCGCCACGCCTCGTCGACGCCGACGTAGAGGAAGGAGGAGGAGTCGGCGGCCCAGGCGAAGCCGTAGCCCGCGTCGACGACGGCCTCGTCGATCGTTTTCCCGGTCGCGATCTCGCGGATGATCCACTGGTGGCGCTCGTCCCCGGTGACATCCCTCGCCCAGGCGAGGAGGCGCCCATCGGGGCTCGGGACGAGGTCGGCGGCGCGGAAGAACTCGCGGCCCTCAGCTTCGAGGTTCTCGTCGAGGACGAGCTCTTCGCCGGGCAGTGGCGCGTCGAGGGCGGGGACGGGCGGGAGGTCCTCGGGTCCGAGCGGCCCGCTGGGCGCGGGGACGCGGTGGTGGGTCGCGTAGGAGTCCGCCTCGCGCCAGCGGCGGAAGTACCAGAAGGCGCCGTCGAGGACGGGGACGGAGACATCGTCGAGGGCGGCGTGCGATTTCACCTCCGCTTCGATCCGCGCGGCGAGCGCCCTCGTCGCTGCGCAGGCCGTGTCCGCCCAGGCGTTCTCCGCGTCGAGGTGGGCGATGACGTCGGGGTCGGATTCGTCGCGGAGCCAGTCCCAGCCGTCGTCGAATCGGTCGGAGTGGATGTCGCGGACGCGGTACCCGAATCGGCGCTCGGCGACAGGGGGGAGGGCGGAGTCGTTCATGACGCCGACCTTAGCGGGAGACGAGCAGATGGTGACCAATGGGAGGCCGACTGGGCGTGCTCACCCCGAGAGGAATAGGGTCGAAGCGTGCGTACCACGATGGCTTCCTCTCCGCTCGTCTCGACCGTCACGGACACCGCCCTCGTCTTCGAGGGCGGGGGGATGCGCAATGCCTACACTGCGGCGGTCGTCTCGGAGCTGCTCGCCGAGGGGCTTTTCTTCGATCACGTGTCGGGGATCTCGGCGGGCTCGTCGCATGTGTGCAATTACGTGTCGCGCGATGCGGCCCGTTCCCACGGCACCTTCGTCGACATCGTCGACGATCCGGAATTCGGCGGCTTGTCGCATTTCCGCAAGGGTGAGGGCCTCTTCCACGCGGAGTACATCTACGAGCGGATCGCCGAGCCGGAGGGGACGATGCCCTTCGACATCGACACCTTCGTCGCGAATCCGGCGACGACTCGGGTCGGAGCCTTCAATGCGAGCCGCGGTGAGATGCGCTGGTTCGGCAAGGAGGACATGTCGACCCTCGAGACGCTCGGGCCGGCCGTCCGCGCGTCCTCGACCCTTCCGATCCTCATGCCGCCGGTGATCATCGACGGCGATACCTATGTCGATGGGGCGCTCGGGCCGAATGGGGGCGTTCCGCTCGACGCGCCGATGCGGGACGGGTATTCGAAGTTCCTCGTCGTCGCGACGCGGCCGCGCAACTACGTGAAGGGCGCGATGCGGCCGGTGATCGGTGCGGCGCTCAAGATGAAGTTCCGGCACCTCCCCTCCGTGTACGAGGGCGTGGCCCGTCGTCCGGCGCGCTACAACGCGACGCGCGAGAAGCTCTTCGACCTCGAGGCGAAGGGGCGCGCCTATCTTTTCTTCCCCGAGGCGATGACGATCTCGAATACGGAGATGCGCAGGGATCGGCTCGAGGCGGCCTACCGCGCGGGCACGGCGCAGATCCGTCGGGAGATGCCGGCGATCAAGGAGTTTCTCGGCCTCTGACCTCCCCTCCCCCTCGCCGAGAGCATTACCTCTACCCGCCGAGAGCATTACCTTTGCACTTCAATCCGAGCGGCTACCGCTCCCGAGAGCAGGGAGGTAATGCTCTCGGGCGTCGGAGGTAATGCTTTCGGGCGTCGGAGGTAATGCTCTCGGCGGAGGGAGAGGAGCGGTCACTCGGTCACTCGGTCGCGAGGGCCTCGACGGGACTC
>CAZJTN010000088.1:2864-4383 GCA_964548945.1 uncultured Schaalia sp. | reverse complement strand
CAGTTCGGCGGCCAGCGCTTCGGCGAGATGGAGGTGTGGGCGCTCGAGGCCTACGGCGCCGCCTACGCCCTCCAGGAGCTCCTCACGATCAAGTCGGACGACACGACGGGTCGCGTGAAGGTGTACGAAGCGATCGTCAAGGGCGAGGACATCCCCGAGCCCGGCATCCCCGAGTCCTTCCGAGTGCTCATCCAGGAGATGCGCTCGCTGTGCCTCAACGTCGAAGCCCTCGACGCGGCCGGCAACGCCATCGACCTGCGTGACCAGGACGAGGACTACAACGCGCGCGAAGAGCTCGGCATCACGCTCGATGCCCGTCCGAACGCCGCGGCGACCATCGACGCGATCTGAGAGGGAGAAAGACTTTGCTGGACGCCAAGACGTTCGACAGCCTGAAGATCACCCTGGCCACCTCCGAGGACATCGGTTCGTGGTCCTACGGTGAGGTGAAGAAGCCGGAGACCATCAACTACCGCACGCTCAAGCCCGAGCGCGACGGCCTGTTCGGTGAGCAGATCTTCGGCCCCACGCGCGACTGGGAGTGCGCGTGCGGCAAGTACAAGCGAGTCCGCTACAAGGGCATCGTCTGCGAGAAGTGCGGTGTCGAGGTCACCCGCTCGAAGGTCCGCCGCGAGCGCATGGGGCACATCGACCTCGCCGCGCCGGTCACGCACATCTGGTACTTCAAGGGCGTGCCCTCGCGCCTCGGCTACGTGCTCAACCTCGCGCCGAAGGACCTGGAGAAGGTCATCTACTTCGCCGCGTACATGATCACGGAGATCAACGAGGTCGGCCGCGACGAGGACCTCAAGGACCTCCGCGAGGAGCTCGAGGTTCAGAAGAAGCAGATGGAGCATCAGCGCGATGCCGCCATCAACGAGTACGCCGAGAAGCTCGAGAGCGACCTCGCCGCCCTCGAGGCGGAGGACGCCTCCGGCGCCGAGCGCGAGAAGCTGCGCAAGTCCGCCGAGAAGGAGATGGCGAAGATCCGCAAGCGCTTCGACGGCGACATCGACGGCCTCGAGGTCGTGTGGGACACCTTCAAGAACCTCAAGGTCGGTGCCCTCATCGGCGACGAGCGCCTCTACCGCGCGATGGTCGCCCGCTACGGCACCTACTTCAAGGGCGACATGGGCGCGGCCGCGATCCAGAAGCGCCTCGAGACCTTCGATCTCGAGGCCGAGGTCGAGGTCCTCCGCCAGACGATCGCCTCCGATTCGGGTCCGCGCAAGGCCCGTGCGATCAAGCGCCTCAAGGTCATCAACGCCTTCGTCCAGACCGGGAACTCCCCGGCCTCGATGGTGCTGACGAAGATCCCGGTGATCCCGCCGGATCTGCGTCCGATGGTCCAGCTCGACGGCGGCCGCTTCGCGACCTCCGACCTCAACGACCTCTACCGTCGCGTCATCAACCGCAACACGCGACTCAAGAGGCTCCTCGAGCTCGGCGCGCCCGAGATCATCGTGAACAACGAGAAGCGCATGCTTCAGGAGTCCGTCGACGCCCTCTTCGACAACGG
>CAZJTN010000088.1:0-2854 GCA_964548945.1 uncultured Schaalia sp. | reverse complement strand
CCGGCCCCGGCAACCGCCCCCTGAAGTCGCTCTCCGACATGCTCAAGGGCAAGCAGGGCCGCTTCCGTCAGAACCTGCTCGGCAAGCGCGTCGACTACTCGGGCCGCTCGGTCATCGTCGTCGGCCCGCAGCTCAAGCTCCACCAGTGCGGTCTGCCCAAGAAGATGGCGCTCGAGCTGTTCAAGCCCTTCGTCATGAAGCGCCTCGTCGAGAAGAACTACGCGCAGAACGTCAAGGCCGCCAAGCGCAAGGTCGAGCGCCAGCGCCCCGAGGTGTGGGACGTCCTCGATGACGTCATCCGCGAGCACCCGGTGCTCCTCAACCGGGCCCCCACGCTCCACCGCCTCGGCATCCAGGCCTTCGAGCCGCAGCTCATCGAGGGCAAGGCGATCCAGCTCCACCCGCTCGCCTGCGGCGCCTTCAACGCCGACTTCGACGGCGACCAGATGGCGGTCCACCTGCCCCTGGGAGCGGAGGCGCAGGCGGAGGCCCGCATCCTCATGCTCTCGACGAACAACATCCTCAAGCCCTCCGACGGCCGCCCCGTGGCGATGCCCTCGCAGGACATGATCATCGGCCTCTTCCACCTCACCTCCGAGCCGGATCCGGCTCTCGAGGTCGAGGTCGACGCCGAGGGCGCGCCCCGGGTCCCGTCCTTCTCCTCGGTCGCCGAGGCGATCATGGCCTTCGACAACGGGGACCTCGACCTCAACGCGAAGGCCCGGATCCGCTTCGCCGACATCGTGCCCCCCGCGGATTGGGAGGCGCCGGAGGGCTGGGAGCCCGGGGATGACATCATCCTCGAGACCTCGCTCGGCCGTGCGATCTTCAACGAGCAGCTCCCCGTCGACTACCCCTTCGTCAACGAGGTCGTCGGCAAGAAGCAGCTCGGGCGGATCGTCAACACCCTCACCCAGCGCTACCCGAACGTCCTCGTCGCCGAGTGCCTCGACGCCCTCAAGTCGGCCGGTTTCCACTGGTCGACCTGGTCGGGCATCACGATCGCCTTCTCCGACATCCAGGCGTCCCCGCGCAAGGAGGAGATCCTCGCGACCTACGAGGCGCGCGCCGCGGAGATCCAGGATCAGTTCGACATGGGCTTCATCGAGGAGGACTCGCGCTACGAGGAGCTCGTCAAGCTCTGGCTCGAGTGCACCGAGAAGGTCGCCGAGGACATGCGCGCGAACTTCGACGAGCGCAACACCGTCTACCGGATGGTGAACTCGGGCGCGCGAGGCAACTGGTCGCAGGTCCAGCAGCTCGCCGGCATGCGCGGCCTCGTGTCCGACCCGAAGCAGAAGCTCATCGAGCGCCCGATCAAGGCGAACTACCGCGAGGGCCTCACCGTCCTCGAGTACTTCATCGCGACGCACGGCGCCCGCAAGGGCCTGGCGGATACGGCCCTGCGTACTGCCGAGTCCGGCTACCTCACCCGTCGTCTCGTCGACGTCTCCCAGGACGTCATCGTCCGCGAGGCCGACTGCGGGACGCGCCTCGGCGTGCGCATCGCCATCGCGGAGAAGAACGAGGCCGGCGAGTGGGTCGCGCTCGACACCGTCGAGACGACCGCGTACGCCCGTAACCTCGCGCAGGACGCGGTGAACGAGCAGGGCGAGGTCGTCATGCCGCGCGGCACCGACCTCGGTGACGAGGAGCTCGCCGAGCTCGCCGCAGCCGGCGTCGCGTCGATCGTCTGCCGTTCCGTCCTCACCTGCGAGTCGCAGGTCGGCACCTGCGCCGCCTGCTACGGCCGTTCGCTCGCGACCGGCAAGCAGGTCGACATCGGCGAGGCCGTCGGCATCATCGCCGCCCAGTCGATCGGCGAGCCCGGCACGCAGCTCACGATGCGCACCTTCCACACCGGTGGCGCCGCCTCCGCGGCGGACATCACGCAGGGTCTTCCCCGCGTGCAGGAGCTCTTCGAGGCCCGCACGCCGAAGGCCGAGGCGAAGATGGCCGAGGCCGCCGGCCGCGTCCACATCGATGATGAGGATCCGGCGGTCCGTCGGATCGTCATCACCCGTGATGACGCGAAGGAGGACGACGTCATCGAGGTGTCGCGCCGCCAGAAGCCGCTCGTCGAGGAGGGCCAGCATGTCGATGCGGGTCAGCCCCTCACCGAGGGTCAGCTCGACCCGAAGGAGGTCGTGCGGATCATGGGCCGTTCGGTCGCGCAGAAGCAGCTCGTCGACGAGGTCCAGAAGGTCTACCGCGACCAGGGCGTCGGCATCCACTCCAAGCACATCGAGGTCATCGTCCGTCAGATGCTCCGTCGCGTGACGGTCCTCGAGCCGGGCGACACGACCCTCATGCCGGGCGAGCTCGTCGACCGCATGGCCTACCTCGCGCAGAACCGCAAGGTCGCCGCCGAGGGCGGGCAGCCGGCCTCGGGCCGTCAGGAGCTCATGGGCATCACGAAGGCGTCGCTCGCGACGGATTCGTGGCTGTCGGCCGCCTCCTTCCAGGAGACGACGAAGGTCCTCACCGAGGCCGCGATGAACGGCAAGTCCGATTCGCTCGTCGGCCTCAAGGAGAACGTCATCCTCGGCAAGCTCATCCCGGCCGGCACCGGCCTGTCGCGCTACAACCGCGTGACGGTCGAGCCGACGGCCGAGGCGCTCGCGAATTCGAATTACTCGGAGATGGATTTCGCCGATGGCGGCGTGTCGGAGGACTTCCTCGACGCGCTCGGCTCGATCGATTTCGGGATGACCTTCCACGAGTGATCCGCGCGTGGTCACGCCGTGGGCGTTGCGCGTCGCGTGAGTGCGGCGTGACGAGTGGTCTGCGCGTGGTCATGCCGTGGGCGTTGCGCGTCGCGTGAGTGCGGCGTGACGAGTGGTCTGCGCGTGGT
>CAZJTN010000087.1:0-4479 GCA_964548945.1 uncultured Schaalia sp. | reverse complement strand
GTCCTCGGCCCCGCCGACGCGCTCGAACTCGGCACGGAGTTCGAGGGCCACCCCGACAACATCGCCCCCGCGATCCTCGGCGGCGCGACCGTCGCCTGGGTGGAAGAGGGGCGCGCCGGCGCGGTGAGACTCGACCCGCCCAATGGGATCGCCCCCGTCGTCTTCGTCCCCGATTTCGAACTTCCGACGAAGCAGGCGCGCGCGGCCCTGCCCGAGCTCGTCGCCCACACCGACGCCCACTACAACCTCTCGCGCTCGGCACTCCTCGCCGCCCTCCTCTCCGGTGCTCACTCCAACCCCGGGGGCTCCTCCTTCCATGAGCTCCTCATGGATGCGACCCGCGACCGCCTCCACCAGGAGCAGCGGCGCGTGGCGATGGAGTCCTCCCTCGCCCTTGTCGACTGGCTCCGCGCCGGAGGCATGGCCGCCGTCGTCTCGGGAGCCGGTCCGACCGTCCTCTCCCTCGAGCAGGTGCCCGCCTCCGTCAGGCACGACGCGCAGGGCGCCGGATGGAAGGTCCTCACTCTCCCCGTTGCAACCGAGGGGGCGAGGATCACGCGCGGACGCCTCTCGCGCCCCTGAGGCCGCCGCGCGCTGTGATCTTCTCCGCAGCGGCCGGGAGGAATCCTCATGCGGCGCTCACAGCGGGGGATCGCCGCTATACTCGTGCGCAGTGGTCGTTCGACCCCGCCGATTCATGGCATCCCATGCGCGTCGCGACCCGTGATCGCCGCGCCTCCCTCCCCGAGCCGTTTTCGGGAGGACACACCTCCGCCCCTCAAGGGCACTACATCCAGTGAGGATCATTCGTGAGCAACGAACACACCGCCCAGGCTCCCTCGGAGGAGCTCAAGGGCATGAAGCTGGCCGAACTCCAGGCCCTCGCTTCAACCAGGGGACTCAAGGGCACCTCGAAGATGCGCAAGTCCGAACTCGTCGAGGCGCTGTCGAATCACGCCGCCGGCGAGGTCCCCGCCGCCCGCACGACGCGTCGGCGCGCCGTGAGCACCGGAGCCGTCGAACCGGCGCCCGCGGCTCCCGCCGAGACGAGCCCTGCCCTCGACCTTCCCGCCGCGAAGGCCGAAGCCCCCAAGGCCGCGCAGTCGACCGTCGCCGCCGAAGCTCCGCGCAAGTCGCGCCGCCGCCGCGCCGCCGCCGTCGAGTCGGGCGAGCCCTCGCGCGTCGAGATCGAGCTGCCCGCCCCGGTCTCGCGCATCGAGCTGCCCGAGGCCCGTGCCGCCGAGGAGCCGCGCGAGTCCAGGACCGCGGCCCCCGTCAAGGAACTCGACGCGATCGAGCTGCCCGAAGGCGATGACCCCGAGGATCGCGGCCGCAACCGCCGCGACCGCAACAACCGGCGCCGCAACCGCGACCGCCAGGACCGACCCGGCCAGGACCGGCAGGATCGTCAGAACCGTCAGAACGGTCGGCGCGAGCGCACCCGCGATGAGCGTCCCGAGCGCGAGGAGGTCATTCGCGAGGACGACCAGCTCGCCCCCATCGCCGGCATCCTCGACGTCCAGGACAACCACGCCTTCGTGAGGACCTCCGGCTACCTGCCCGGCCCCAACGACGTGTACGTCACCCTCGGCAACGTTCGCCGCTGGGGCCTGCGCGCGGGCGACGCCGTCGCCGGCGCCGTCCGCCAGCCCCGCGAGGGCGAGCGCCAGCGCCAGAAGTACAACGCCCTCGTCCGAGTCGATTCCGTCAACGGCATGACCGTCGAGGAGGCCCAGGCGCGCCGCGAGTTCGGCAAGCTCACGCCGCTCTACCCGAGTGAGCAGCTCCGCATGGAGACCTCCGCGAAGGCCTTCACCCCGCGCGTCATCGACCTCGTCGCCCCGATCGGCAAGGGCCAGCGCGGCCTCATCGTCTCCCCGCCCAAGGCCGGCAAGACGATGGTGATCCAGCAGATCGCCAAGGCGATCGAGATCAACAACCCCGAGGTCCACCTCATGGTCGTCCTCGTCGATGAGCGCCCCGAAGAGGTCACCGACATGCGCTCGATCGTCAAGGGCGAGGTCATCGCCTCGACCTTCGACCGCCCGGCCTCCGATCACACGATCGTCGCCGAACTCGCGATCGAGCGCGCGAAGCGCCTCGTCGAGCTCGGCCAGGACGTCGTCGTCCTCCTCGACTCGCTCACCCGCCTTTCTCGCGCCTACAACCTCGCGGCCCCGGCCTCCGGACGCATCCTCTCGGGCGGCGTCGACGCCTCGGCGCTCTACCCGCCGAAGAAGTTCTTCGGCGCGGCCCGCAACCTCAAGGAGGGCGGCTCGCTCACGATCATCGCCTCGGCGCTCGTCGAGACGGGATCGAAGATGGACGAGGTGATCTTCGAGGAGTTCAAGGGCACCGGCAACATGGAGCTCCGCCTGTCGCGTCAGCTCGCCGACCGGAGGATCTTCCCCGCGATCGACGTCAACGCCTCGGGCACGCGTCGCGAGGAGATGCTCTTCGGCCCCGAGGAGCTCCGCATCATGTGGAAGCTCCGCCGGGTCCTCGGCACCCTCGACCAGCAGTCGGCCCTCGAGCTCATCCTCGAGAAGCTCAAGGACACCCAGTCGAACGCCGAGTTCCTCATGCTCGTCCAGAAGACGACGCCGAGCGCTGACTGATCGACGATCGCTGACTGATCAGAGGATCACGCGTCGGGTCCCCATCCCATATGCGGATGGGGACCCGTTCCTCGGCACGGAGCCGGGGGGCGGCGGATGCGGCGCGGCCCGTGACGCTCCGCCCTGGCAGTCGCGCGTCTCACTCGTGCGAGGAGGGCGCTGCGTGGACCCGGGAGGGCGAGAGGTGGCAGAATGGGCCGGTCGGCCACCGGTTCACCGGTTCGCCGCCGGCCCCCACGGGGTCGGCAGGACGCGCTTCGCCCGATGCGAAGAGATCTGCGGATCCGGACCCGGGGCACCAACGAACCCAGGAGACACCATGAAGAAGGACATCCACCCGGATTACGTGGATACCGTCGTGACCTGCACCTGCGGCAACACCTTCCACACCCGTTCGACGATCGCCTCCGGCGAGATGCGCGTCGACGTGTGCTCGGCGTGCCACCCGTTCTACACGGGCAAGCAGAAGATCCTCGACACCGGCGGTCGCGTCGCGAAATTCGAGGCGCGCTACGGAAAGCGCGTTCGCCCCTCGAAGTGAGGCGCGGACCTTCCTCCGAAGCCCAGCGCTGATCGGCGCCGGTGGGTTCGCTCACCGGCGCCGAAGCGTATCCGCACGACACAAGGAGCAGACATGGCAGCCGAGCAGGGGATCGAGGAGGACCTCGCCGCCCTCGCGCCGATCCTCGCCGAATACGAGGAGGTCGAGGCCCTGATGTCCGATCCCTCGGTGCTCGCCGACCCGAAGGCGATGCGGCGCACCGGGCGGCGCTTCGCAGAGCTCGGGCGGACCAAGACCGCGGCCGACCGGCTCGAAACGGCCCGAGACGATCTCGAAGCCGCGCGCGAGCTCGCCGCCGAGGATCCCGCCTTCGCCGAGGAGATCCCGGCCCTTGAGGCGGAGCTCGAGGCCGCCCACGACGCCCTCCTCACGATCCTCGCACCCCGCGACGAGGAGGACGCCCTCGACGTCATCCTCGAGATCAAGGCCGGCGAGGGGGGCGAGGAGTCCGCGCTCTTCGCCTCCGACCTCGCCCGGATGTACACGCGATACGCCGAATCGATGGGGTGGGCGACGTCCGAGCTCTCCTCGACCCCGACCGAGCTCGGCGGATTCAAGGAGCTGTCCCTCGCGATCCGCGCGAAGGGCGTCCCCGCCTCCGAGGACGGCGTGTGGGCCCACCTCAAGTTCGAGGGCGGCGTCCACCGCGTCCAGCGCGTGCCCGTCACCGAATCCCAGGGGCGCATCCACACCTCGGCCGTCGGCGTTTTCGTCATGCCCGAGATCGAGGATGATTCCGAGATCGTCATCGACCCCAATGATCTGCGGATCGACGTCTACCGCTCCTCGGGCCCGGGCGGGCAGTCCGTCAACACGACGGACTCGGCCGTCCGCATCACCCACATCCCTTCCGGCATCGTCGTCTCCATGCAGAATGAAAAGTCCCAGCTCCAGAACAAGGAAGCGGCCCTGCGCGTCCTCGCCTCCCGCCTCGCCGCCGAGGCGCGGGCCAAGCGGGAGGCCGAGGCCTCCGCCCAGCGCCTCTCGCAGGTTCGAAGCGTCGACCGCTCCGAGCGGGTCCGGACCTACAACTTCCCGGAGAACCGCATCGCCGACCACCGCACCGGATACAAAGCGCACACCCTCGACCGCGTCCTCGCCGGCGAGCTCGGCCCGGTCATCGCCTCTCTCCAGGAGGCCGACGAGGCCGAACGCCTCGCGCGCGCCGCGGCACGATGAACGCCGATCCCGCCCTGCGCGCCTCCTCCGTCGTGCGCGTGGGGGGGCTCGCGCTCGGGGGCTTGGTGGGGGGGGGCCCGATGCTGGGGGCGCGGGGCGTCGGCGTGGGGGGGGCGGGGG
>CAZJTN010000086.1:0-4540 GCA_964548945.1 uncultured Schaalia sp. | reverse complement strand
ATAATGAGCGGTGACTGGAGTTCAGACGTGTGCTCTTCCGATCTCGATGAGGGCGCGGGCGAGCTCGATGCCGGCGACGATCGCCGCGGCCGAGGATCCCAAGCCCCTCGAGTGAGGAATGCGATTGCGGCAGTGCATCCGGATGCCGACCTGCGGAGCGCCGACTCGGTCGAGGGCGAAGCGCAGAGAGCGGACCACGAGGTTGTCCTCCCCCTCGGAGACGCGGCCGGCGCCTTCGCCCTCGACGACGACGGAGGTGCCGCCGGCGACCGCGTGGACGGAGATCTCATCCCACAGGTCGAGGGCGAGTCCCATCGAGTCGAAGCCGGGGCCGAGATTCGCGCTCGTCGCGGGAACGGCGACCGCGACGAAGTCCTCCCGCAGGCGCACGCTCACTCCCCCTCGACGCGGATCGCGCTCGTCACTTCGCGGACGGCCTCGGATTGGCCGAGGGCGCGGGCGACGGCCCGCAGATCGGCCTCGCGCGCGAGGTGCGTCGTCGCGACGATGACGCAGGCGCCGGGCTGCTCGTCGTCACGCTGGTGGACGGATTGGATGGAGACGCCGTGACGGGCGAAGATCCCGGCGACGTCGGAGAGGACGCCGAGGCGGTCCTCGACCTGCATGCGGATCTGGTAGCGGGTCCTCGTCGTCCCCGGGTCGAGGATCGGCAGGTGCGCGTAGACGGATTCGCGGGGGGCGTGCCCGCCGTAGGCGCGGTGGTGCGCGGCCGCAACGAGATCGGAGAGGACGGCGGAGGCGGTCGGGGCACCGCCGGCCCCCTGTCCGTAGAACATCAGGCGACCGGCGTTCTCGCCCTCGACGACGATCGCGTTGAAGGCGCCGTCGACGCTCGCGAGCGGGTGGTCGACGGGGACGAGGGCGGGGTGGACGCGCATCGCGACGCCCTCGACGCCGTCCTCGCCGATCCGGCGCTCGGCGATCGCGAGGAGCTTGATGCGCCGCCCGAAGAAGGCGGCCTCGGCGATGTCGGCGGCGGTGATCCCCGTGATTCCCTCGACGGCGACATCGTCGATGCCGACGCGCGTGTGGAAGGCGAGGGAGGCGAGGATCGCGCATTTCGCCGCCGCGTCGAGGCCCTCGACGTCGGCGCTCGGATCGGCTTCGGCGTATCCGCGCTCCTGGGCGAGGCGCAGCGCCTCCTCGTAGCTCAGGCCGTTCGTCGCCATCTCATCGAGGATGAAGTTCGTCGTCCCGTTGACGATGCCCATGACCATCGAGATGCGATCGCCCGCGAGGGATTCGCGCAGGCCGTAGACGACGGGAACGGCGCCGGCGACGGCGGCCTCGTAGTAGAGGTCGGCTCCGGAGGCCGCTGCCGCGGCGTAGAGTTCGGGCCCGTGCGCGGCGAGGAGCGCCTTGTTCCCGGTGACGACGCTCGTCCCCGCGTTGAGCGCGGCGAGGACGTAGGTGCGGGCGGGCTCGATCCCGCCGATGAGCTCGACGACGAGGTCCTTGCCGCCGATCGCCTCCTCGGGATCGGTCGTGAAGAGGGAGGGGTCGATTTCCGCTTGGCGCGGCGCGTCGGGATTGCGCACGAGTACGGCGCTCACCCGCATTCGGGCACCCGACCTCGCGGCGAAGTCCTCCGCCTGTTCGCCGAGGATCCGAATCACTTGGGAGCCGACGGTTCCTGCTCCGAGGACTCCGACTTCGAGTTCGGGAAGGGTGGAGGGCACTGGGACTCCTTGGGGTCGCGTCGAGGGCGCGAATCGCGCCATGGCGCACAGCATAGGCAAGGCGCCCGGCGAGACGCCCGCCGTTCCGCGGAGCGCGGCTCGGCGGGCGCTCCGTCCCCAGGAGGAGCGCTCCCGCTTCATTCCCGCAGGCGCCTTCGCATCGCTCGCGAAGGCGCCGAGGACGGAACAACGAGGGACTTTCATCCCGGTCCAAAAGTCCCAGACCGTGAGGCGCAACGCGGTGTGAGAACACGCATAGGACCGCCGGCGAACATCCGTGGCGAAGGGCCCCGACGAGGAAGAGAATTGACCCGGGTGCCCATCAGGCACGAGTGGGATCCACGTCCCCGATCGTCCCTCGAATCCGAGAGGGGCGGAACAATCGAGAAGAGGAAAGATGACGACAGAGCAGACCGCTCAATCCGTCCCCGCGCCCGAGGCGTGGGCGGGCTTCGAGACCGGGAATTGGTCGAAGGAGGTCGACGTCCGCGACTTCATCCAGCGGAACTACACCCCGTACGAAGGCGACGCCTCATTCCTCGCCGGACCGACCGAGAAGACCCTGCGCGTGTGGGACACCCTCGAGAAGGACTACCTCGCCGAAGAGCGCAAGGTCCGCATCCTCGACGTCGACACCCACACCCCCGCCGACATCGACGCCTTCAAGCCCGGGTACATCTCCTCCGATGACGACGTCGTCGTCGGCCTCCAGACCGATGCGCCGCTCAAGCGCGCGATGATGCCCAACGGCGGCTGGCGCATGGTCGAAACCGCGATCAAGGAGGCCGGCAAGGAGGTCGACCCCGAGGTCAAGAAGATCTTCACGAAGTACCGCAAGACCCACAACGACGCGGTCTTCGACATCTACACCCCGCGCATCCGCGCCGCCCGCTCCTCCCACATCATCACGGGCCTGCCCGATGCCTACGGCCGCGGCCGCATCATCGGCGACTACCGCCGCGTCGCCCTCTACGGCGTCGACCAGCTCATCGAGTGGAAGCAGCAGGACAAGGACCGCTACGCCGACCAGCCCTTCTCCGAGCACTGGGCGCGCTATCGCGAGGAGCACTCCGAGCAGATCAAGGCGCTGAAGAAACTCAAGACGATGGCCGCCGACTACGGCTTCGACATCTCCGGCCCCGCGACTTCGGCCCAGGAGGCCGTCCAGTGGACCTACTTCGGCTACCTCGCCTCCGTGAAGTCCCAGGACGGCGCCGCGATGTCGATCGGCAGGCTCTCCGCCTTCTTCGACATCTACTTCGAGCGCGACCTCGCCGCCGGGCGCATCACCGAGTCCGACGCGCAGGAGATCATCGACGCCCTCGTCATCAAGCTCCGCATCACGCGCTTCCTCCGCACGATCGACTACGACCAGATCTTCTCGGGCGACCCCTACTGGGCCACCTGGTCGGACGCCGGTTTCGGCGACGACGGCCGCACCCTCGTGACGAAGACCTCCTTCCGCCTCCTCCAGACGCTGCGCAACCTCGGCCCGGCGCCCGAGCCGAACATCACGATCTTCTGGGATGAGAACCTCCCCAAGGGCTACAAGGAGTTCTGCGCCGCGATCTCGATCGAGACCTCGTCCATCCAGTACGAGTCCGACCCGCAGATCCGCGAGCACTGGGGCGACGATGCGGCGATCGCGTGCTGCGTCTCCCCGATGCGCGTCGGCAAGCAGATGCAGTTCTTCGGCGCCCGAGTCAACGCCGCCAAGGCCCTCCTCTACGCCATCAACGGCGGGCGCGACGAGATGAGCGGCAAGCAGGTCGTCACCGGATACGAGCCGATCGCGGGCGATGGCCCCCTCGACTTCGATGAGGTGTGGGCGAAGTACGAGGAGATGCTCGACTGGGTCGTCGGCACCTACGTCGAGGCCCTCAACATCATCCACTACTGCCACGACCGCTACGCCTACGAGTCCATCGAGATGGCCCTCCACGACTCCGACATCGTGCGGACCATGGGCTGCGGCATCGCGGGCCTGTCGATCGTCGCCGACTCCCTCGCGGCCATCAAGTACGCGAAGGTCACCCCGGTCCGCGACGAGACCGGCCTCGTCGTCGACTACGTCACCGAGGGAGACTTCCCGACGTACGGCAACGACGATGACCGCGCCGACGACATCGCCGCCACGATCGTCCACACGATCATGTCGAAGATCCGCGCGATCCCGATGTACCGTGATGCGATCCCGACCCAGTCGGTCCTCACGATCACCTCCAATGTCGTCTACGGCAAGGCGACCGGCGCCTTCCCCTCGGGCCACAAGGCGGGCACCCCCTTCGCGCCCGGCGCCAACCCGGAGAACGGCATCGATACGCACGGCATGGTCGCCTCGATGCTCTCAGTCGGCAAGCTCGACTACAACGACGCCCTCGACGGCATCTCGCTGACGAACACGATCACCCCCTCCGGCCTCGGCCGTACGAAGGACGAACAGGTGACGAACCTCGTCGGCATCCTCGACGCGGGCTTCGTCCCCGACGACTCCTGCGTCGTCGAGACCTCCCTCTGATCGATCCCCGGTGGGGGCGGGCCACCCCCTCCCCCACCGGAATCCCCGCTTCACCCCACCCCACGAAGGAGAACCGACATGGCCACCAAGACCTACGAAGAGCGCCTCGCCGACATGAAGGCCGCCCGCGCCGAGCGCGGTGAGACCGAGGGCCTCTACCACGCGAACATCAACGTCCTCGACCGCTCGACCCTCGAGGACGCGATCGAGCACCCGGAGAAATACCCGAACCTCACGGTCCGCGTCTCGGGCTACGCGGTGAACTTCGTCAAGCTCACCCGCGAGCAGCAGCTCGACGTCCTCTCGCGCACCTTCCACCACT
>CAZJTN010000085.1:0-4562 GCA_964548945.1 uncultured Schaalia sp. | reverse complement strand
ATGAGCGTCGTCGCCCGCGTGCTCGCGAGGCGGGGCACGGCGCTCGAGTCGACCGAGGGGCAGGACCATTCCGAGGACGCCGGCGCCCTCGAGCGAGAGGCCCGCGCGGGCACGCGGCGCATCGAGGGTCTCGCCAAGGACCGCGAGGAGATCTCCGAGGTCGAATACCGTCAGGTCCGACTCGAGCGCGTCGTCCTCGTCGCCCTGAGGACCACGCAAACGGAGGAAGAGGTTGAGACCTCGCTCCGCGAACTCGCCGCGCTCGCCGAAACCGCAGGCTCGCGCGTCCTCGACGCCCTCGTCCAGAAGCGCCAGAACCCCGATCCGGCGACCTACCTCGGCTCCGGCAAGGCGAAGGAGCTCGCCGAGATCGTCCGCGAAGTCGAGGCCGACACGGTGATCGTCGACGAGGAACTCGCCCCCTCCCAGCGCCGTGGACTCGAGGACGTCGTCGACGCCAAGGTCGTCGACCGGACCGCGCTCATCCTCGACATCTTCGCCCAGCACGCGAAGTCCCGGGAGGGCAAGGCCCAGGTCGAGCTCGCCCAGCTCGAGTACCTCCTCCCGCGCCTGCGCGGCTGGGGCGAATCCATGTCCCGCCAGGCCGGCGGTCGCGTAGCAGCGGGCGCGGGGATCGGCTCGAGAGGTCCGGGCGAGACGAAGATCGAGCTCGACCGGCGCCGGATCCGCACGCGCATGGCGAGGCTCCGCGAGGAGATCCGCAAGATGGAGCCGGCGCGCAGGACCCAGCGCCTCGCCCGCCGGCGCGGCTCCGTCCCCTCCGTCGCGATCCTCGGCTACACGAACGCGGGCAAGTCGACGCTCCTCAACCGCCTCACCGGCGCCGAGGTCCTCGTCGAGGACGCCCTCTTCGCGACCCTCGACCCGACCGTGCGCCGCGCCGAGGCCGCCGACGGGCGCGCCTACACGCTCACCGACACCGTCGGCTTCGTCCGCAACCTGCCCACCCAGCTCGTCGAGGCCTTCCGCTCGACCCTCGAGGAGGTCGGTGAGGCCGATGTCCTCGTCCACGTCGTCGATGCCGCGCACCCCGACCCGATCGGCCAGGTCGAGGCCGTGAGGACCGTTCTCGCCGACATCGAGGGCGCGGACGCGATTCCCGAAATCATCGTCCTCAACAAGGCCGACCTCGCCACGCCCGAGCGCCTCGCCCTTGTCCGCACTTCCTTCCCCGACGCCGTCCCCGTCTCCGCGGCGACCGGCTTCGGCATCGACGAACTCCGCCACCGGATCGAGGAGGCGCTTCCGCGCCCGCGCGTCCTCATCGACGCCGTCATCCCCTACTCGCGCGGCGACCTCGTTCACGAGATCCACGAGGAGGGCGAGGTCGAGCGTGAGGAGTACGCGCCCGAAGGGACGCGGATCCTCGCACGCGTCGATGAGCGCCTCCGTGCGCGCATCAGCGAGCTCGGAACGATCCTCGCGGGCCCCGCCGATGAGTGAGCCCTCCGCGATCGCGGGTGAGGTCCTCGACGCTGTGGTCGCCGCAATGGGCGGGAGCCGTCGCGAAGGCCAAGTGGAGATGGTCGACCGGATCGTCCGCGCCCTCGAGGACGGGTCCCACCTCCTCGTGCAGGCGGGGACCGGGACGGGCAAGTCCGTCGGATACCTCGTCCCCCTCCTCGTCCACTGCGCGACAATGGGGGAGCGGGCCCTCGTGTCGACGGCGACCCTCGCCCTCCAGCGCCAGATCCTCACCAAGGATGCGCCCGCGGTCGTCGACGCGGTCGGGGCAGTCACCGGCGTCCGCCCGAAGGTCGCCGTCCTCAAAGGCTGGTCGAACTACCTGTGCCTCCACCGCGTCGACGGCGGCTACCCCGACGAGGGCACCCTCTTCGAGGAATTCGGCCCCGCAGCGGGAGGGAAACGAAGCGGGGAGCTCGGCGCGCAGGTCCTCCGCCTGCGCGAATGGGCGCGCACCACGGAAACGGGCGACCGGGACGACCTCGTCCCCGGTGTGCCCGATCGGGCGTGGCGCCAGGTCTCCGTCTCCAAGCGCGAGTGCCTCGGCAAGTCCTGTCCCCTCATCGATGACTGCTTCGCCCAGGCGTCGCGCGAGGAGGCGAACGACGCCGACCTCGTCGTGACGAACCACTCCCTCTTCGGCATCCACTGCACCGGTGAGAACGACCTCTTCCCCGAGGTCGGCCCCGTCGTCATCGACGAGGCCCATGAGCTCGCCGAGCGCGTCCGCGACCAGGCCTCCTGCGCCGTCTCCGCCGGACTCGTCTCCCGGGTCGCGCGCGTCGTGCGAAGCCAGACGAAGGCGGACGCCTCAGATCTTGAGGCCGCGGGCCTCGCCCTCGACGCCGCCCTCGACGGGATCGAGGCCGGGCTCCTCACCGACAGGCCCGCGCCCCTCCTCGAGGCGATGCGCCTTCTCGACGACGCCTCCCGGCGCGCGGCGAGCTCCGTCCAGGATTCCTCAGCCGACGCAGCGGCCAAGACCCTCGCCCGCGCAGCCGTGGACGAGATCCGCGGCGTCATCGCCGCCTGGTCGGCCGAGCCCGAGGAGATGATCGTCTCCCTCTCCCGGCCCGAGGACCGCTCGACGCAGCTCCTGACGATCGGGCCCCTCGACGTCGCACCCGCCCTCGGGCTCAAGGGCTTCGGCGAGCGACCCGCGGTGCTCACCTCCGCGACCCTCGCGCTCGGCGGCTCCTTCGAGGCGATGGCCCGCGAGGCGGGCTTCATGATCACCCCCGTCCCCTGGAGCGGGGTCGACGTCGGGACGCCCTTCGATCCTGCCGCGCAGGCGATCATGTACATCGCGGCCTCCCTTCCCGACCCCGGGCCCGGCGGCATCAGCGCCCCCGCACTCGACGAGCTCGTCGCCCTCGCCACCGCCGCGCGCGGAGGCGTCCTCGGACTCTTCTCCTCGTGGCGAGCCGCGCAGGCGGGTGCCCAAGCGCTGCGGGAGCGCACCGGGTTCGAGGTCTACATGCAGGGGGATGAGACCCTCAGCGCCCTCGTCGACCGCTTCCGGCAGAATCCGGATTCCTGCCTCGTCGGGACCCTCTCCCTGTGGCAGGGCGTCGACGTCGTCGGCGATGCGTGCCGCCTCGTCGTCATCGACCGCATCCCCTTCCCCCACAGGGACGATCCCGTGACGCAGGCCCGCTCGATCGACGCCGAGCGGAGGGGATTCTCCGGCTTCCAGACGGTCTCCCTCACGCGGGCCGCCCTCCTCATGGCCCAGGGCGCCGGACGCCTTCTCCGCTCGCCCGAGGACCGCGGAGTCGTCGCCGTCCTCGATCGGCGCCTCCTCACGAAGGGCTACGGCTCGTTCATCCGCGACTCGATGCCGAGGATGTGGCCGACGACCGACCCTGAGATCGTCCGCCAGGCCCTCGCCCGCCTTAGCGCGGCACGGGGCGAGGAGTCGCCTGCGCCACAGGCGCGCCCGTGACGAAAGACCGCCGAAGTCCTCGCCCTCGATGGGAAGATGAAGACACCCCCACGGAAGGAGTGCGAGAAGCATGACCGCACAGATGAAGAGCCTCTATCCCTCCAAGGCCGCCGGTCGTCCCTCGAAGGTCGCGATCATCGGAGCCGGAGCGGTGGGAACCGCGGTCGCCTACGCCTGCGCGATGCGCGGTGACGCGCGCACGATCGTCCTCCAGGACATCAACAAGGCGAAGGTCGAGGCCGAGGCCCTCGACATCGCCCACGGCATCCAGTTCACGCCCTGCGGTGCGGTGGAGGGTTCCGACGATGTCGAGATCGTCCGCGGCTCCGACCTCGTCATCGTCACCGCCGGAGCGAAGCAGAAGCCCGGTCAGTCGCGCCTCGAGCTCGCCGAGTCGACCGTCAACCTCATGAAGACGATCGTCCCGCGCCTCCAGGAGGTCGCCCCCGACGCGGTCTTCATGTTCATCACGAACCCCGTCGACGTCGTCACCTACGCCGCCCTGAAGATCACGGGCCTGCCGCGCAACCAGGTCTTCGGTTCGGGAACGGTGCTCGACACCTCCCGCCTGCGCTACCTCGTCTCCCAGCACACGGGCGTCGCGACGCAGAACATCCACGCGTACATCGCCGGCGAGCACGGCGATTCCGAGGTCGCCCTGTGGTCCTCCGCCGAGATCGGCAACGTCCCGCTCGAGCACTGGGGCCCGACCCTTGACGGCGGTCACTTCGACGCCGAGCTGCGCAGGTCGATCGCGAAGGACGTCGTGGAGTCGGCCTACCGGATCATCGACGGCAAGGGGGCGACGAATTACGCGATCGGCCTCGCGGCCTCGAACATCGTCGGCGCGGTCCTGCGCGATGAGAACCGCGTGCTCACGATCTCGACGCTCCTGGAGGACTGGGAGGGGATCTCCGACGTCTGCATGGCGGCCCCGACGATCGTCGGCCGCGCCGGTGCCGGCCGCGTCCTCAACCCGCCCCTCACGCTCAATGAGCGTGATGGCCTCACCGCTTCGGCGACGAGGCTGCGCCAGGTCGCGCGCGATCTCGGTTTCTGATCCTCGAGGGGGAGATGCGGGGAGGGGGGAGGCGCTCGGCGCCACCCCCACCCCGCCATCGCTGCCCCGCGG
>CAZJTN010000084.1:0-4605 GCA_964548945.1 uncultured Schaalia sp. | reverse complement strand
CGGTCGACGACCGCGAAGAAGTCCTCGGGTCGCTTGTCGGCCGACAGGTAGATCGAAGGGTAGAGGACGACCGGGATCTCGGTGTACTGGCGCGGCCGGATGTGATCGATGCGGAATCCGAGATTCACCCATTCCAGGCGCGCCCGGTCCGCGATGCGCTTGACCGTCCACCGGTCCATGAACTCGGCGATCTCCTGGGCCGTCCGATTCGAATCCGCGAAAGTCGGGAAGAGCGCGCAGGAGAGCGCGAGGGTCGCGACGCGCTCGAGCGGAGCATCCGAGGCCGTCGAGCGCCACACGAAGTTCATGATCCTCGGCTGCGCCCCGCCTTCGCCGGCCCGTGAGAGGACGCGCCACACATTCGGCGCGTCGAGGGGGTCCATGACGACGACGATCGTCTCTGCCGGGTCGATCATTTCGAGGGGGACGACGTCGAAGCCCTCGCAGCGCCTCGCGACGGGCGCGATGACGAGGGAGCCGGGGAAGATCCGCAAGAGCCTGCGGACGAGGGTGTCGGCGGCCTCGTGGCCCCCGATCCTTCCCGCGCTCGTCACCTGAACGCCGTCGTACTTGATGGCGATCCTCATCGTCGGGCCTCCTCACTGGTGGGAGCGGGTGCGGCGCCGATCGCCGCGTCCTCGGCCCGGTCCGCGCTGAGGATCCGCATCCCGTAGAAGGAGCGGTGCACGAAGACGAGGGCGAGAAGGAAGAAGACCGCCGCGAGGACGCCGACGAGGACGCCGAGCCCGGAGGCGGTGAGGCTCACGGCGAGCTCGACGGCGAGGAGGCCGAAGAGGGTCGTGAACTTGATGATCGGGTTGAGGGCGACCGAGGACGTGTCCTTGAAGGGATCGCCTACCGTGTCGCCGACGATCGAGGCGTCGTGGAGGGCCGTCCCCTTCATGTGGAGGTCGACCTCGACGACCTTCTTCGCGTTGTCCCAGGCGCCGCCCGCATTCGCCATGTAGATCGCCTGGTAGAGCCCGAAGAGGGCGATCGAGATGAGGTAGCCGATGAAGAAGTAGGGCTCGACGAAGGCGAAGGAGAGCGTCGCGAAGAAGACGGCGAGGAAGATCGTGAGCATTCCCTGCTGCGCGTACTGCGTGCAGATGTCGACGACCCGTTTGGAGTCCTCCACGCTCGCGCGCTCGGCCCCCGCATCGAGGTGGATCGATTCCTCGATGAAGGCGACCGCGCGGTTCGCGCCCGTCGTCACCGCTTGGACGGAGGCGCCTGAGAACCAGAAGATCACGGCGCCGCCCGTGATGAGCCCGAGGAGGAAGGGGGCGTGCATGAGGGAGAGCTTGTCGATCCCGCTCGTGAGGTGGTCGGTGAGCCCGATGATGATCGAGAAGATCATCGTTGTCGCGCCGACGACGGCCGTCCCGATGAGGACCGGCTTCGCGGTCGCCTTGAAGGTGTTGCCCGCGCCGTCGTTGTCCTCGAGGAGGAACTTCGCGCGCTCCCAGCGGGGGACGAGGCCGAAATCGCGGTGGAGTTCGTCGTCGATGCCGGGCAGCGACTCGATGCGGGAGAGTTCGTAGACGCTCTGCGCATTGTCGGTCACGGGTCCGTAGGAGTCGACGGCGATCGTCACGGGCCCCATGCCGAGGAAGCCGAAGGCGACGAGGCCGAAGGCGAAGACCGCCGGGGCCACCATGATGTCGGAGAGTCCGCCGCCGGCGAGGAGGAAGGCGGCGCCCATGAGGCCGACGATCGCAATGCCGAGCCAGAATGCGGAGAAGTAGCCGGCGACGACGCCGGAGAGGATGTTGAGGCTCGCCCCGCCGCGCTGGGAGGAGCGGACCGTCTCGCGCACGTGCTGGGAGGAGGTCGAGGTGAAGACTTTGACGAGCTCGGGGATGAGCGCGCCGGCGAGCGTCCCGCAGGTGATGATCGTCGCGAGGCGCAGCCACAGGCCGAGGCCGAGCCCGCCGAGTGCGAACCACGTCGTCAGGTAGACGAGGGCGATGCACAGGATCGAGGTGAGCCACACGAGTGTTGTGAGGGGCCGCTCGAAGTCGAGCGCATCGGCGCTCCCGTAGCGCCTTCGGACCCACGCGCCGTTGATCCCGTAAGCCGCCCAGGCGGCGAGGATCATCGCGGCGCGCACGGTGAAGATCCACACGAGGAGCGTCGCCTGGTGGACGACGTCGGGCACCGCGAGGAGGACGAAGGTGACGAGGGCGACGCCGGTCACGCCGTAGGTCTCGAAACCGTCGGCGCTGGGGCCGACCGAGTCTCCCGCGTTGTCGCCCGTGCAGTCGGCGATGACGCCCGGATTGCGCGGGTCGTCCTCGTCGATCTTGAAGACGATCTTCATGAGGTCGGCGCCGATGTCGGCGATCTTCGTGAAGATGCCGCCGGCGATGCGCAGGGCGGAGGCGCCGAGGGACTCCCCGATCGCGAAGCCGATGAAGCAGGCGCCGGCGACGTCGTGCGGGAGGACGAGGAGGATGACGAGCATCATGAGGAGTTCGAGGCTGATGAGGACCATGCCGATGCTCATCCCCGAGCGCAGCGGGATCCGGTGGACCTCGAAGGGTGTGCCGCGCAGGGAGGCGAAGGCGGTCCGGGCGTTCGCGAAGGTGTTGACGCGGATCCCGAACCAGGCGACCGCGTAGGAGCCGCCCATTCCGAGGAGGGAGAAGGCGACGACGATGCCGACTTTCGACCATCCGAATCCGACGAGGACCTTGTAGTAGACGACGATGACGGCGGTGATGAAGGCCCAGAGGACGAGGAGGAACCTCCCCTGCCGGAGGAGGTAGGCCTTGCAGGTCGCGTAGATGAGCTCGGCGACTTCGAGCATGGAGGAGTGGGCGGGGGTCCTCCTCAGGGAGAGGACGGTCGCGACGCCGAAGCCGAGGCCCCCGAGGCAGATGAGCGCGCCGATCGCAAGGAGGAGGCGCCCGTCGAGTCCGCCGGGGAGGAGGGCTGCGGACAGGTCGGGCAGGGAGAGGTTCGCCTCCCCGCCCCCGACCGTTGGGGATTCGGCGCCGAGACGGGGCGCCCGGGGGATGTCGAAGGGAACGGTTGAGGGAAGGATCATCGGATTCCTCGCTTCGTCACCGATTGCGCGGGCGCCATTGCCCGCCCCGCCAGTCTATTGCGGGACTTTCGTCGTGGAACCGTTTTCGCATGCGGAGCGCTCACTTCCCGCCCCCCGCCGAGAGCATTACCTCTGGCCCCCGAGAGCATTACCTGCAGGGCCCGAGAGCAT
Source organism: uncultured Schaalia sp. (assembly GCA_964548945.1). Classification (GTDB taxonomy): domain Bacteria; phylum Actinomycetota; class Actinomycetes; order Actinomycetales; family Actinomycetaceae; genus Pauljensenia. Next base: position 1,382 of record CAZJTN010000084.1, on the reverse strand, counting down.
TACCTCTGGCCCCCGAAAGCACTACCCGCAGGGCCCGAGAGCATGACCCGCACGGCCCGAGAACACGAGCTCCGGAGCGGAGCGGCTCACGGCATCCGCACGCGACGAACGCTCCATCGCAGACCGAGGGCCAGGCATCCGCCACAGGCGAGGACGAGGAGGCCCCAGGTGATGAGCGTCGTGTCGAAGCCCGTGATCGGCAGCCCCGTGAGTTCGGAGACGATCTCGAGGAGAGTCGAGGCCGCGACGATGAGCGCGCACAGGATCGAGATCGAGGTGACGATCGTATTGAATCGGGCGCGGGTCGCCTCCTGAGCGCTCGTGTAGACGTAGAGCATGAGCTTCGCATTCACGGAGTCGCCGAGGCTCATCGCCGCGGTGAAGGCGAGGGGCAGGGCCATGAGGACGAGGGGGCTCGACCCGGACAGCGTCGCGAGCGCCGTCATCATGAGGAGCGCGATCGTCGACGCCGTGTCGAAGCCGAGACCGAAGAGAATCCCGAAAAGGTAGATGTGCCCGACATGGCGCACCCGCGAGAGCGGCCGGGAGAGGAGACGCGCCCACGGCCCCCTCGGCCCTCCCCGACCGTGATGGTGGGAGAGATTGGGAATGTTCGCCGCGGCGACGGCGAGGAGGTAGCTCGCCGACACCGAAGCGCCGATGAGGCCGAGAATCCGGGCCGCACCGGATTCGGCGCCGACGAGTTCACGGATCCACGCTGCCCCGCTCGCAACCGCGAGCCCTGCGACGAGGACGACCGTGGAGTGGCCGAGGCTGAAGGCGAGGCCGACGCCATCGGGTGCGCGTCCCTCTCCGAGGAGCTTGCGGGTCGACCCGTCGATCATGCACAGGTGGTCGGCGTCGAGGGCGTGGAGGAGCCCGCGAGAGTAGGCGAATGCCGCGAGCGCGACCGGCACGGCCCCGGTGGCGCGCCCGGCGATGAGGAGGACGAGGGCGAGGCCGTGGATCCCGGTGACGACGAGGACGGTCGGCAGGTGACCGATCCGCACTCCCGTGCGCTTGCTGGGAGCCGCGTCAGTGCTCATCGTCGGCGCCCTTCCCCGGGGTAATCGCCTCAGCCCCGAGCTCGTCGAGGGGCGCCCCGGGCACGAGGCCGGCGGCGACGATCGCTGCGGCCGCGCGCTGGGCGAGGTCGAGTTCGAGGAGCCCGCTGCGTTCGGCGAGTTCGGCGATCGACGACCACTCGGCTTGGGCGTGGACGACGCGCCCGTCGCGCTCGCCGATCTTCACGAGGAGGGAGTCGGCGCCCGTCGGCAGGTCGATGTCGTGCGAGCGCGAGCGCCGCTCAATGACCGTGAGCGTCTCCGGTGTCTCGCGCACCCCGAGGGTCGGGGTACACGCGAGGAGGATGCCGTTCGCTC
>CAZJTN010000083.1:0-4735 GCA_964548945.1 uncultured Schaalia sp. | reverse complement strand
CCCAGGACTACCTCAAAGCGATGTGGAGCCACGAGGAACGATCGGGAGGGGGGATCTCCGTCAACGACCTCGCCCAACGGATGGGGGTCGTCGCCTCGACCGCATCGGAGAACGTCGCGCGCCTCGTGTCCCAGGGGCTCGTCACGCATGAGCCCTATCGGAAGGTCCACTTCACCGACGAGGGCCGCGCCCTCGCGATCGGCATGGTGCGACGCCACCGACTCCTCGAGACCTACCTCCACGAGCGGCTCGGCTTCGAGTGGGATGAAGTCCATGAAGAGGCGGAGATCCTCGAACACGCCGTGTCCGAGCGTCTGCTCGCCCACATCGACCTCGCCCTCGGGCACCCCTCCCGCGATCCTCACGGCGATCCGATCCCGGATGCCTCCGGGCGGGTCGACGCTCCGCGCACGCTCGCCCTCGCCGACCTCGATGAGGGCGAGCGCGCCCAAGTCGTCCGACTCTCGGACGAGGACCCGCAAATCCTCCGCGACCTCGACGAGCTCGGCATCGTCCTCGACGCGCGCGTTCGCCTCGAGGGGAGTGAGGAGGGCGGGGGAGTGCTCGTCGAGGTCGACAACAGCGGAAGGATCCGGCTCGATTCCCGCCTCGCGCTGGCCGTGCGCGTCACCCCGCTCGACCGATAGCGCGCCGACCCGACCTCGAGCCGGGGACGCGGATCGCTGATCAGTGGTCGAGGACGGCGGAGTCCATCCTCGGTGGGACGTGGCGCCCGTGCCCGAAGGCGAGAAGGGTCGCGCGCAGCGCCTCCATCGACGCGTCGAGCTCCTCGGCGGAGGCGGGTTTCGCATTCGAGAGGAGCACGTCCTTCTCATCCCTCAAGGGGATCACATGGAGGTGGGTGTGGGGCACCTCGAAGCCGGCGATGACGAGCCCCGCCCTCGGGACCTCAAAGGCCGTTTCCTGGGCGCGGCCGATGATCCGGGCGACGCTCATGAGGTGGTCGGCGACGTCGCTCGGCGCGCTCGTCCACTTCTCGTAGGGTTCGCGCGGAACGACGAGGACGTGGCCGGGAGCCGTCGGCTCGATCGTCGCGAAGGCGACGCACACCTCGTCGGACCACACGAAGCGGCCGGCCCATTCGCCGGAGATGATCTTCTCGAAGACGCTTGTCATGCGCTCATTCTCACCCTCCGGGGTCCTCCCCGACCAGCGATCGGCCCGGCGGCGCGCGGAATCGATGGTCTACCCTTGACACGGCCGAGAATCGGTTGAGAACGGAACGAAGGGAAGGGCCCAGATGAGCCAGACGCCGGGCATGGAACCCGCATATCGGTACACCGCCGAGCTCGCAGGCGACATCGAGACCGCGTGGCAGGACCGGTGGGACGAGCGTGGAACCTTCAACGCGGACAACCCGGTCGGCGACTTCGCAGGCCCGCTCGCCGAGGCGACGCCCTTCTTCCTCCTCGACATGTTCCCCTACCCCTCGGGCAAGGGCCTCCACGTCGGACACCCCCTCGGGTACATCGCGACCGACACGGTTGCGCGCTTCCACCGGATGAAGGGCGAGAACGTCCTCTACACGATGGGCTATGACGCCTTCGGCCTGCCCGCCGAGCAGTACGCCGTCCAGACCGGCCAGCATCCGCGGATCACGACCGAGCAGAACATTGCGAACATGCGCCGTCAGCTCCGTCGCCTCGGCCTGTCCCACGACCGCCGCCGCTCGCTGGCGACGACGGACAGCGCTTATGTGAAGTGGACGCAGTGGATCTTCCTCCAGATCTTCAACTCCTGGTTCGATGAGACCGCGACAGCCCCCGATGGCTCCCGCGGCTCCGCCCGTCCGATCGCGGAACTCGAAGCGAAGCTCGCCTCCGGCGAGGTCGCCGTTCCCGACGGCCGGGAGTGGAGCGCGCTCGACCGGATCGAGCGCGCGAAGGTCGTCGATTCCTTCCGCCTCGCCTACGTCTCCGAGGCGCCCGTCAACTGGTGCCCGGGCCTGGGCACCGTCCTCGCGAATGAGGAGGTGACGGCCGAGGGCCGTTCCGAGCGCGGCAACTTCCCGGTCTTCAAGCGGAGCCTGCGCCAGTGGATGATGCGGATCACCGCCTACGGCAAGCGCCTCGCCGACGACCTCGACACGATCGACTGGCCCGAGAAGGTCCGCGCCATGCAGCGCAACTGGATCGGCCGCTCCGAGGGCGCGCGCGTCGTCTTCCCGGTTCCCGATGCCGAGGGCGCGGGCGCCACCCCTGGAGAGCTCGAGGTCTACACCACCCGCCCCGACACCCTCTTCGGTGCGACCTTCATGGTCGTCGCGCCCGAGCACCCGATCCTCGGAGGCACTGTCGCCGGCGACGCCGGCGACGCCGAGGCGCTCACCCTCCCCGCGCAGTGGCCCGAGGGAACGAAGGAGGCCTGGACTGGGGGAGCCGCGACTCCGCGTGAGGCGGTCGCCGCCTACCGCGCCCAGGCCGCCTCCAAGTCCGAGGCCGAGCGCGCCGACGAGGAGCGGACGAAGACGGGCGTCTTCACCGGCTTCTTCGGCGTCGATCCGGTCAACGGCCGCGAGATCCCCGTTTTCGTCGCGGACTACGTCCTGTGGGGCTACGGGACCGGTGCGATCATGGCGGTTCCCGCCCACGACGATCGCGACTGGGACTTCGCCCGCAAGTACGAGCTCGAGGTCGTCCGGACCATCGGCCCGGCCGAGGACCCCTACGGGCACGACCTCGAGCAGGGCGCCTACGTCGGCGATGGCGTCGCCGTCGACTCCTCCAACGAGGAGATCAGCCTTGACGGCCTCGGCAAGGACGAGGCGAAGGCCGCGATGATCGAATGGCTCGAGGCGAAGGGCTACGGCCGCGGCGCGGTCACCTACCGGCTGCGCGACTGGCTCTTCTCCCGCCAGCGCTACTGGGGCGAGCCCTTCCCGATCGTGTGGGACGAGGACGGCCTGCCGCACGCCCTCCCCGAGGACCAGCTCCCCGTCGAGCTTCCCGAAGTCTCCGACTACTCGCCGCGGACCTTCGATCCCGAGGATGCTGAGTCGTCTCCGGAGGCGCCGCTCGGCCGCGCCGAGGAGTGGGTGAATGTCGAGCTCGACCTCGGTGACGGTGTGAAGTCCTATCGGCGCGAAACGAACACGATGCCCCAGTGGGCCGGTTCGTGCTGGTACGAGATGCGCTACACGGATCCGAGGAATGACGAGGCGCTCGCCGATCCGAGGAACCTCGACTACTGGATGGGCGGCCGTGAGGGCAAGGAATCCGGTGGAACCGACCTGTACGTCGGCGGCGTCGAGCACGCGGTCCTTCACCTCCTCTACTCGCGCTTCTGGCAGAAGGTCCTCTTCGACCTCGGGCACGTCCCGGATTCGGAGCCCTATCACACGCTCTTCAACCAGGGCTACGTCCAGGCTTACGCCTACACCGATGCGCGCGGACAGTACGTCCCCGCCGATGAAGTCGAGGGCGATGAGACCGTCGGCTTCACGTACAGGGGTGAGCCCGTCACGCGCGAGTACGGGAAGATGGGCAAGTCCCTGAAGAACATCGTCACGCCCGATGAGATGTACGAGGCCTACGGCGCCGACGTGTTCCGCGTCTACGAGATGAGCATGGGCCCTCTCGATCTCTCGCGCCCCTGGGAGACTCGGGCGGTTGTCGGTTCGCAGCGCTTCCTCCAGCGCCTGTGGCGCAATGTCGTCGATGAGGAGACCGGTGAGCTGACGATCAGCGAGGGTGAGGCGGATCTCGAGACGAAGCGCCTCGTCGCGCGCACGATCGCGGATGTCACCGTCGAGTACGAGAACATGCGCGTCAACACGGCGATCGCGAAGCTCATCGTCCTCAACAACCACCTCACCGGGCTTGACGCCGCTCCACGCGAAGCGATCGAGGCCCTGATCCTCATGGTCTCCCCGGTGGCTCCGCACATCGCCGAGGAGCTGTGGATGCGCCTCGGGCACGCCGAGTCGCTCGCCCGTGAGCCCTTCCCGGTCGTCACCGACGAGTCCCTCCTCGTCGAGGAGACCGTCACGGCGATCGTCCAGGTCAATGGGAAGGTGCGCGCCCGCCTCGAGGTCGCTCCCTCGATCGGTGAGGAGGACCTGAGGGAGCAGGCCCTCGCTCAGGGGCCGATCCTCAAGGCCCTCGACGGGCGCGAGCCGCTCAAGGTCATCGTGAGGGCTCCCTCGCTCGTCAACGTCGTGCTCCCGCGTTCCTGATCGGAGCGGCCGGCCGCTGGCCGGGATGTCGCGCGGGCGCGATCCTTCGTCGGGGTCGCGCCCGCGCGCACGGAGCCGGGTGGCGGTAGCGTGGTCCGGACAGCTCAGGGAGGGAGAGGACGCCGATGCCCGAAGGCGATGCGATTCGCAGGCTCGCCGCGACGATCACGGAGCTCTTCGCGGGGAGCGCGGTGAGCGCCTCCTCGCCGCAGGGGAGGTTCGCCGCCTCGGCTGCACGGATCGACGGGCGCATTCTCGACAGGGTGCGCGTTCACGGCAAGCACATGTTCATCGGCTTCGTCCCCGCGAAGGCCCTCGGCGCGCAGCCCGAGGAGTGGATGCACATCCATCTCGGGCTCTACGGCTGGTGGCGCTTCAACGGGGACGAGACGGTCGTCGACGAGGGATACGGCGTCGCCCATCGTGTCCCGCCGGTACCGGCGGGACAGTGGAACGGGCACTCCGAAACCCGCTGGGGCGAGGGCTACGGCGAGGCCGAGGTCGGCTCGTGGGAGCCGCCCGAGCCGGTCGGGCAGGTCC
>CAZJTN010000082.1:0-4999 GCA_964548945.1 uncultured Schaalia sp. | reverse complement strand
GTCCTCGTCGGTCACCACGCGGACGCGGTGGAGGTAGGGGTCGTCGGGGCTCCACGGGCGTGCGTCGGGGATGCGGATCTCGACCGGCCGACCGCTCGTGCATTCCGTCTCGAGAACGGAGCCGTCGGGGCGCTCGATGAAGACGCGGGCGGGGAGTCCGTCGGTCTCCGTGCTCACGAGGAGGTCGATGGTGTCGAGGCCGTCGTGAGTCCTCGCGACGATTCCGGTGAGTGCGTTGGAGGGGAGGGGCTCCATCCAGACGGACTGCCAGATCCCCGAGGTCGCGGTGTACCAGATCGTCGACGGCGTGAGCGATTGCTTGCCGCGCTGCTGGCGGCCGACGTCGCTCGGGTCGATGACGGCGAGGCGGACGCGGATCGTCTCGCGGGAGGTGTCGGGCACGTCGACGGAGAAGGGGAGGTAGCCGCCCCGGTGCCTGCCGACGAGGACGCCGTCGATCCACACGGCGCAGCGGTAGTCGACCGCTTCGAAGTTGAGGGCGATGCGGTGTCCGCGCCACTGGCGGGGGATTTCGACCTCGCGCTCGTAGTGGAGGACCTCCTCGGCGCCGAGAGGGCGCTCAACGCCCGAGGCTTCGGTTTCGATCGCGAAGGGGACGAGGATCTCCCCAGCCCATTCCTCGATGACCGGCTCGACGGGATCCATCGGCCTGTGCGTCGCGGTCGGCGTGATCGCGTAGCGCCAGAGCCCGTTGAGGCAGCGCCATTCCTCGCGTCTGAGCATCGGGCGCGGGTATTGAGGCAGGGGAACCTCGGGCAGGGTCTCGCCCCAGGGGGTCACCAGGCGTGAGGTCTCCGACATGACATCGATCATATTGGCCGTGAAGTGCGAGGAATCGGCGAAACGTCGCGGTGGGGCCGATTGGCGTTCGCACCCGGCCCTGGGCTATGATCGTCTGGTCGCCGCGAGCGACGAAGTGAATACGGGCTGTGGCGCAGTTTGGTAGCGCACTTGACTGGGGGTCAAGGGGTCGTGGGTTCAAATCCCGCCAGCCCGACGATGTGATGTCCCAGGACATTGTTCCGGCAATGTCCTGGGACTTCTTTTATGTTCGGGGTGTTGGTGTCCCGGGTGATCGTTCCGGTGATGTCTCAGGTGATCGTTCCGGTGGTGTTCGGGTTTTCTTTTGGTATGTGCGGGTGGGGTCGAGGGTGTATTCGGCGATGATTTGTGCGGTTTTTGGGTGGAGGATGAGGACTTCGGGGCCGTTGGCTAAAGCGATGACGCGTTGGCCTTTGAAGCGCCCTGGGTTTTGTTCCGTGGTTAGACGGTCGCGGGCGCGGTCGTCGTGGTGTGAGTGTAGGACGCTTCGACTTCTGCGGGGGTGCGGTAGCCGAGGGCTTCGTGGAGGCGGTCGTTGTTCCACCAGTGGACCCAGCCCATGGTGGCGATCTCGACGGCCTCGGTGGACTCCCAGATCCGCTGGGAGTGGATCAGCTCGGCCTTGAACAGGCCGTTGACTGTTTCTGCCAGCGCGTTATCGTACGATTATCCGGCTAATCGGCCTTGGTGCTGGGTTTGGCCGGGTAATGCGGTCAGTCGCTGGTGAGTCGGCGGAGTTGCGCGTCGTGGTGGCGGACGGTGTCGGCGAGGGTCTGGACGGCTTGCCGGAGGGTCGCGAGTTCGTCGGTGAGCGCGGTGATGCTGCCGTCCGGGGTGGTTTGCTGGTGGTGCTCGATGATGGCGCGGAGTGTGGGGTTGCGGTAGATCGTGGACCGGGAGATCCCGGCGTGCTCGGCGACCGCGGCGATCGTGATCGGGTGACCGTTTCGGGCGAGGTCGGCGCAGGCTCGTTCGATCTGGTTCAGCGTGGTGTTGGTCATCCGGTTTGTGTCTCCGTGTCGGCGATGAGTGCGTCGAGGCGGGCGATGAGCTTGTGGTGGCGTTCTGCCTCGTCGATCCATCCTCGTTGTTCCGCGTCGCGGGCGAGAGCGTCGGCGTCGACGCGTTGTGCGGCGAGGATCGGCAGCGAGGAGGGTTCGGACCGGTAGGACGGGCAGTGTTCGCAGATGTTCGCGTAGCTGCATGCTCCCTGCGCTGGGGCGCGGAGGCAGAACCCGCCGGCCATGCGGGACTTCAGCAGCGGGGCGTCCTTCCAGTCGCGGCCGCCGGTGATGGCCGTGAGCGGCAGCTGGGTGCGCCCGCACGTGTCTCCCGCTGGGGTGGTGGTGGTGTTCTGTTTCGCGAGGTCGAGGGCGCGTTCGTATTCGGTGCGGACGGTGTGGTCGAACAGGCGCCCGTAGCGGAGGCTCATCTCCGCGGACTGGTGGCCGAGGAGTGCCATGAGTGCTTGTAGGGAGACACCGGCGTTGACCAGCGCGGTCGCGTAGGTGTGTCGCAGCTGGTGGGAGGTGACGTGCCCGAGCCCGGCGACCTCGGTGGCGTGATCGAGCTCGCGGCGGACGCCTTGCTGGGTGAGTCTGCGGCCGAGGTAGGTGAACAGGAACTGCGCGGGTCGCCGGTAGCGGGGGTGCGGGAGTGGTCTGCCGTGGGAGCGGATCTGGGTGACCCGGTCGATCACCTCGAGGGTCTCGGGATCGAGAGGGACCATGCGTTCGGTGGCGAGCTTGCCGAGCGGGACCTTCAGCCATGCCCCGTTCCCATCGAGCTCGTGGACGCAGTCCAGCTCGAGGTCGAGCAGTTCCCCGATCCGCAGCCCGCAGGCGCGTTGCAGCCGCAGCGCCAGCGCAGCCAGCTCGTTGTCGGGATGCTCGGTCAAAGCGGCGGCGAGTCGCCGGTCGGCATCGATGGGGAGGTAGCGGGGCAACACCTGCGGGAGCTTGGGGATGTCGTCGCGGAACAGCACCTTCCGAGGTGGCGCTGCGTCCCAGCCCCATTCGGTGATGTCGTGGAGGAACGTCGCGACCGCGACGACCCGCCGGTTGCGGTCCCCGATGCTGATCGGGGCCCCGTCCTTGTCACTGACCGCGTCGACCAGCGACGCGAGGAACGGTTCGACGTGACGTCGCCGATCCAGATCCCTCACCGACGTGAGTGTCGGGTCGGTGTCGGTGAGGAACACCCCGAAGTGCTTCAACCGTGTCGCCATCGCCGAGACCGTCTTGCGGTCGCAGGTCGCGCGCTTTCGTTCCAGGTAGCCGACCAGCTCCGCCCGCAACGGCGCGGTGACCTCGGCGAGTCGCTCCTCGTAAGGGACCGGGCCGCCGGTGCGGGGCGGGGAATCGAGGACGCCGAGATGGAACAGCACCATGTGCGCCATGCTGATCGCCGAGAAGTAGTGGCGATGCGAGATCCCCGTCGCGTGCTCGCGTTCCCGGCAGGCCGCGGCGAACTCCTGAAGGTCATCGACGGTGAGTTGTCGCATCGGCTTCCCCGTCTGGATCAGCAGCCGGATCGGCGCCTGGGAGCCTGTCGCAAGCCTGGTCCGAGCGGTGAACCCGAGCTGTTCCGCCTCGTCGAGGAACCCGTCGATCTCGGCCCGCAGCGGGCTGGTTTGGATCTCCCGCCAGAGCGGTGACAGCTTCCTCGACAGCAGGTAGTCGTATCCCGGCCGCAACCCGCCGTGCAGCATCAGGAACGTGATCACCGGACGTGTCGCCGACCCCGCCGACAACCGCTCGTGAAGCGGCGTCGCCGCCCAGTCCTGCGGGTCCGGCCAGGTCTCGAAGAACCGTCGCGCCGCCCACTCGTAGGACGGGTTCCCTCGGCCGGTCGCCGTCAAGTGACGCAGATACGCGTCCCGGAGATCATCGCCTCGCAACGACGCGATCCCGGGGTCACCGCTGCTGAGCGCGGATGCGTTCGCGTGCCGCATCGAACTGGGCCTTCACGTGAGCAGGAGCGAGGTGGACGTAGCGGGCGGTGGTATCGACATGAGCGTGACCGAGAAGGGCCTGCATCACCGCGAGATCGACGCCGGCCTCGGCAAGGACTGTCCCGAACGTGTGACGCAGCGCGTGCGGGTGCCCGCCGGTCACGCCGGTCAGGCCCCGGTGGTAGCGGAACACCGTCCGCAACCCCGCCGCCGTCAACGGGCCGCCGCGGTTCGGGCCTTTGCCGACGAGGAACAACACGTCGGAGTCCGACTCGGGGCGTTCGGCGAGGAGATAGACATCGATCACCGACGCGACGTCCGGGTCCAGCGGGACGCGGCGCTGTTTCGCGCCCTTCCCGGTGACAGTGACCCAGCGGCCGCCGATGTCGACGTCCTTCACGTGCAGGCCGAGGACTTCCATCGACCGCAGCCCGCACCACAGCATCAGCCCTGCGATCGCCCGGTCCCGCCAGGTCCGCAGACTACCCACCAGCGTCGCCGCGTCCTGCGGTGACAGCGCGACCGGCAGCCGGCGTGGTTCCCGCAACCTGAGCGCGGATCGCGCGACGGGGCGTCGGGCGGTGTGAGCGAGCATCCCTGACCGCTCCCCACTGGTCCGCCAGCGCGCTTCCCTGCCCCGCGGGACCGGGTTCCGCCTCGCCGGGTCGCGCAGTCCCGCATACGTGAACAGCCCTGAGATCGCCGCGAGCCGACGGTTGATCGTCGTCGCCGCGTATCGGTCCAGCCGGCGCCCGTCCATCCCGACGACGTTCGGGCCCGGCCTGCCCGGCAGGGACGCTTCACGGCACGCCCGCAGGAACCCGAGGAGGTCATCGGTCGTGACCTCCTCGAGCGCGCGGTCCTGCCCGGTCAGCCAGCGGCAGAACGCGAGCAAGTCATACCCGTAGGACCTCACCGTCGCCGGCGAGTAGTTCCGATCCAGCAGGTGCGCGAGGTACTCGTCCACCAGCGCGAACCGGGCGGCGTGCTCACCGGCGAGCACCCACTCGCCGTCACGCTGCTCGAGCCGCAGGACTTCCTTGTCCGTCATGCGACACATGTTGCACCCGTGCGTCACACACGCGACGGACGCGACGTGCTCCGGCGTGTCGCCGCCTGGGCCCGCGGGCCGAATAGCCGGTTAAGAGGGAATCCCCCACGGTCCCCGTCGACGCCTTGATCCCCAGGCCCGTGAGCGTGTCG
>CAZJTN010000081.1:0-5116 GCA_964548945.1 uncultured Schaalia sp. | reverse complement strand
CCGACGCGGCCTCCTACGCGAAGGGCCTCGTCAAAGGGGACGAACTCGCGCACGCCCGACTCATCGCTCTCGTCGAACGGGCCGCGGCCACGGGCATGCCCCAGCACGAGGACATGGAGCTCCCCCGCTCACAGGTCGGCTCGGCCTCGCTCCTCGACTTCTCCGTCCGGGTCGCCCCCCTCCCGCGCGGCTACTCGCTCATCCTCGTCGAGGACACGACCCTCGAGCGCCGCAACGCCGCCTCCCGCAGGGACTTCACGGCGAACGTCTCCCACGAGCTCAAGACCCCGGTCGGCGCGGTCCGCCTCCTCGCCGAGACGATCGCCGAACATCCCGAGGACTCCGAGGCCGTCGCCCACTTCGCGCCCAAGCTCGTGAGGGAGGCGGACCGGCTCGGCAACCTCGTCACCGACATCATCGACCTCTCGCGCCTCGAAGCGCCCGACCCGCTCGCCTCGCCCTCGCTCGTCGACATCGACGACGTCGTCGCCCTCGCCCTCGAGCGCGAGCAGACGACCGCGCAGGGCTCCGATGTCGAGCTCGCCGGCCCGCTCGAGCGCACGGGCGCGCGCGTGTGGGGCGACCAGGACATGCTCGTCACCGCGGTCCGCAACCTCGTCGACAACGCCGTCCGCTACTCCGGTCCGGGCTCGCGCGTCTCCATCGGCGTGGCCGTCGACGACGACCTCGTGAACATCTCGGTCGTCGATTCGGGCGTGGGGATCGCCGAGGACGAGCAGACGCGGATCTTCGAGCGCTTCTACCGGGTCGACCCGGCGCGCTCGCGGAACACCGGCGGAACCGGACTCGGCCTGTCGATCGTCAAGCACGTCGCCTCCGATCACGGCGGTACGGTGACGGTGTGGTCGCGGCAAGGGCGCGGCTCGACCTTCACGCTCGTCCTCCCCGAGGCGGAGACCGGCGATGGCGACCCCGGCGAGGCTCTCGAGGAGTGGTGGCCCGAAGACGAGGCCGACGCCCCCGGCTCCAGGAGCGGGAGCGGCACGACGGTGCCCGGACACGACGCCGCAGGGGAAGGACCGGGCGCCGAGAAGGGAGCAGATGAGGACGGTGCGCCCGAGGGGCGCTCCGGAAGGAATGAGGAAGGAACAGCGCTGTGACGTCGATTCTCATCGTCGAGGATGAAGAGGCCTACCGGGAGTCCCTCGCCTTCAACCTCCGCAGGGAGGGCTTCGAGGTCGCGGAGGCCGCCGACGGCGAGAGCGGACTCGAGATGGCCAGGGGCGGCGGTTTCGACCTCGTCCTCCTCGACCTCATGCTGCCGGGGATCTCGGGCACGGAGGTGTGCCGACGCCTCCGCGCGACGAGCGAGGTCCCCGTCATCATGGTGACGGCGAAGGACGAGGTCGTCGACCGGATCATCGGCCTCGAAATCGGCGCCGACGACTACGTGACGAAGCCGTACTCGTACCGCGAACTCCTCGCGCGCATCCGCGCCGTCCTGCGCCGCCGCTCCTCGGCGCTCGCCGAGGAGGAGGTGAACGATGAGGTCGTCGAGGTCGGGGGCATCACCGTGTGGGTCGACCGCCACGAGGTGACGGTCGACGGGGAGGAGGTCGCGATGCCCTTGCGCGAGTTCGAGCTCCTCGAATACCTCGCGCGCAACGCCGACCGGGTCCTCACGCGCGGTCAGCTCATGGACCGGGTGTGGGGGGCCGGCTACGTCGGCGATTCGAAGACCCTCGACGTCCACGTCAAGAGGCTGCGGTCGAAGATCGAGGCCGACCCCTCCTCGCCGAGCCGGCTCGTCACGGTCCGGGGTCTCGGCTACAAGCTCGTGTCCGGGTCCAAGGCCTAAGGGTCGAGGGGCCGTCCCGCCCGCGTCGAGCGGGGCCCTTTCACCCTTCGGCACTGAGTCGAAGGGGCCGATGGAACAGCGAATGATAGACTTGGTCCCGCTGTACGCATAATTCAGGGGGAGCTCACATGTCGTTCGTCATCGGCCAGACGGTCGTGTACCCGCACCACGGCGCTGCAACGATCGAGGAGATCTCCACGCGGACGATCCGCGGCGAAGAACGCACCTACCTCACGCTCCGCGTCAATCAGGGCGACCTCACGATCCAGGTGCCCGCGGACAATGTCGACCTCGTCGGCGTGCGCGACGTCGTCGATGAAGACGGCCTCGAGGAAGTGATCTCCGTCCTGCGCGCCCCCTACGTCGAGGAGCCGACGAACTGGTCGCGCCGCTACAAGGCGAACCAGGAGAAGATCGCGACCGGCGACATCGTCAAGGTCGCCGAGGTCGTCCGCGACCTCACACGTCGCGACGACCAGAAGAAGCTGTCCACCGGCGAGAAGCGGATGCTCACGAAGGCCCGCCAGATCCTCACCTCCGAGCTCGCCCTCGCGCGCGACACCGACGAGGAGACCGCCGCCTCGCGCCTCGATGAGATCCTCGCCGAGGGCCGCGACGAGGAGGCGGCCGCCGAGTGAGCCTCGGGGCTCTCGCCGTCCTCACGGCCGCCGGTTCGGGGACGCGCCTTGGCGCTTCGGGCCCGAAGGCCCTCGTCGAGGTCGGGGGAGTGCCCATGCTCGTGCGTGCGGCCCGGGGGCTCGCCGCCGCCGGAGTCGAGGGGATCGTCGTCACCGCCCCGGCCGATCGGGTCGAGGATTTCGCGGCCCTTTTCCCCGGCGGGCTCGTACCCTCGGGGGACGAGGACGGGGTCCCGCTCCTCGTCGTCGCCGGATCTGCGGCCTCCCGTCAGGCGTCGGTCGCCCTCGGCCTCGCCGCCCTGCCGGGTCTCGCCGAGCGGATCGGCCTTCCCCTCGAACAGTCGACGCCCGTCCTTGTCCATGACGCGGCCCGCTGCCTCACGCCGCCCGATGCGATCCGGCGGGTCGTCGAGGCGATCCGCTCCGGTTTCGAAGCCGTCATCCCGGCGATCGGCGTCACCGACACCCTCAAGGAGGTCGGCGCTCCGATCGAGGGGACGAGCGTGAGGCCGGTGCGGGCGACCCCGGATCGTTCGCGCCTCGTCGCCGTCCAGACCCCGCAGGGCTTCGCCTGGGAGACCCTGCGCATCGCGCATGAGAAGGCCGCCCACCGGGCCTCTTCGGAGGCGAGCGCGGCGACTGATGACGCGGGCCTCGTCGAGGCGCTCGGGGGCCGCGTCGGCGTCGTCGAGGGCGATGCGCTTTCCCTCAAGGTGACGACCGCGGTCGATCTCGCACTCGCCGAGCTCCTCCTCGCCGCCCCGGCCCGCTGAGGCGTCGGCTGCTCCCCTTGGCCGGGAGGGCCGCCCCGCCCTCGTGAGCGGGGATCACCTGAGCGGGGCATCGGCTTGAGCGGCCCCGGACTCTCCGGGCGCATGCGCGCATTGACTCTCCGGGCGCATGCGCGCATTCCACGTGTCGATCTTGTGACCGCGAGGTGAACGGCGCCTTCGCGCAGGCGTGCTAGGTTCCACGTGAATGGCGTCGCAAGAGCCGATTAAGGAGCACCCCATGTCCCAGGCGTCGGTCGAACCGAGTCCTGCACCCTCCTCGACGAAGATCCTCACCCGCCCGATCATCGAATGGGCGTTGTGGGATTGGGGATCGGCGGCGTTCAACGCCGTCGCCACGACCTTCGTCTTCTCCGTTTACCTCACGAGCGATGGAACCTTCGCGCCGAAGGGCGTCGCCGCCGAGCATCTGTCGACCGGCATGACGGTCGCCGGGCTCATCATCGCGCTCCTCGCGCCGATCACCGGCCAGCGGGCCGATCGGCGCGGCAAGGGCGGCGTGTGGCTCGGCTGGTTCACCGGCCTCGTCGTTGTGTGCTGCGCCGCGATGTTCTTCGTCGCCCCGGACTCGCCGATGGGCCCGACGGGCGCGATGTGGCTCGGTATCGGCCTGCTCGGCCTGGGCAACATCTTCTTCGAGTTCGCCTCCGTCAACTACAACGCGATGCTCAACCACCTCACGACGAAGGAGAACATGGGCCGGGTTTCGGGCCTCGGCTGGGGGCTCGGCTACGTCGGCGGCATCGTCCTCCTCCTCATCCTGTACGTCGGGCTCATCGGCCCGAACGTCTTCGGCGTCTCCACCGACAACGGGCTGAACATCCGCATCTCGATGCTCATCGCCGCGGTGTGGTTCGCCGTCTCGGCGATGCCGGTGATCATGCGCCCGCCGAAACCGACCGTCATCCGCCATGACACGGGTGAGCACGAGTCCTTGTGGGACTCCTACCGGCTTTTGTGGGGGACCGTGAAGTCCCTCGCGAAGGAAGCGCCGCAGACCCTTTTCTTCCTCATCGCCTCGGCGATCTTCCGCGACGGCCTCGCCGGCGTTTTCACCTTCGGGGCGATTCTCGCGGGCACGGCCTTCGGCTTCTCCTCCGGGGACGTCATGATCTTCGCGATCGCGGCGAATGTTGTCGCGGGCCTGGCGACGATCAGCTTCGGCGCGCTCGATGACAGGTTCGGGCCGAAGCGGGTGATCCTCTTCTCCCTCATCTCGATGGTTGCCGCGGGCTTGGGCGTCTTCGCTTTCCACTCGCAGGGCAAGGTGATCTTCTGGACCCTGGGCCTGGTGCTGTGCGTCTTCGTCGGGCCGGTTCAGTCCGCTTCGCGCACCTTCTTGGGCCGCATGATTCCCAAGGGTCGCGAGGGCGAGGTCTACGGGCTGTACGCGACGACGGGTCGCGCGGTGTCCTTCCTCGCGCCGGCGATGTACGGCCTCTTCCTGAGGATCGGCAAGTCGGTGACGCCCGAGGGTCAGGACTACACGTACTGGGGGATTCTCGGCATCGTCCTCGTCCTCCTCGTCGGCCTGGTCCTCACAGTCCCCGTGAAGGCGGATGCGGCGAACCTCGATCACTTGGAGCGCTGACTCCATCCCCTCCCCGTCCCCGTCTCCTCCTCCCCCTCCCCCTCGCCGAGAGCATTACCTGTTTGCGTCGAGAGCATTACTTGTTCGCGCTGAGAGCATTACCTGTCGGCGTTGAGAGCATTACCTGTCGAGCGCAACGAGGATGCCCCGTAGCCTTGCATCGATCGCGTGGAGGAGGACAGGTAATGCTCTCGGCGCGTGGGGGTAATGCTCTCGGAGGAGAGGGAGCAGGGGATTCACCGCTCCGGACCACAAGCGCCCGCCCGAAGCGTAGCGG
>CAZJTN010000080.1:0-5189 GCA_964548945.1 uncultured Schaalia sp. | reverse complement strand
TGGCCCTCGGGCCCCGCGCTCGCATCGCGGGGCCCGAGGACCCGAGAGCCCGAAGGGACGGCGGGCTCAGTCCTTCGCGTCCTCCACGGCCGGAGCCCCGGCCTCGTCCTCGGGAACGGCCGCGCCGGTCCACGCGGCGCCGTCGTAGAACGAGCGGAGGAGTGCCTTGATGTCGGCGATCTTCGCGGTCTGCGGATTACCGCCGCGCGAGGCGTGATCGAAGGCGTATTCGGCCGCTGCGTCGAGGCCCTTGTCGAAGGCGCGCTTCGTGATGCCGAGTTCGGCGAGCGAGCCGGGGGCGGTCGACGCGGAGCGGAGATCCTCGAGGGCGGAGGCGTAGGCCTCGACCGCGTCGGCGGCGTCCTCGGAGGCGACGGGGATCGCGAGCTTGCGGACGAGGTCCGCGCACTGCTCGGGAACCTTGAGGTAGTCGTAGTTCGCGGAGGCGACGAAGCGCCGCGGGGGCCGCGCATTGAATCGGACGACGTTCGGGAGGACGATCGGGCGGACCGGGCGGCGGTTGACGCCGTAGATGAAGTGGATCGCCTCGGCGAGGGATTCGCCGAGTCCGAGGGAGGTGTTCCCGAGTGCGGTCGACACGAGGCAGGAGGCGGAGATGATCGTCGCGGTCGCGTCGTCGTAGTCGGGCGTGCCCTCCTCGCCGGAGTTCACTCTCGGGAGGGCGCGGTAGGCGAGTTCGAGGCCGTGGAGGGCGAGCGCGTCGGTGAAGTCGGAAGCGTCGACGGAGAAGTATGCCTCGGTCGCCTGCATGATCGTCTGGAATCCGCGGAGCACGGTCGCCGTCTTATCCCACACGGGGAGGTCGGGATCGATGATCACCGCGAAGGGGAGGAATGCGGGCGAGGTGATGACACGGGTCATGTTGATCCGCGGGTCGAAGAATCCGGCCTTGGGGGCGACGGCGGCTTGGCCGCCGTTGACGGTGGAGACGCAGGTGAGCCCGGGGGAGGGGAGGACGTCGGGGAGTGCGACCTTCTCGTCGACGACGTCGGCGATGTCGATGTCGGGCAGGGCGACGCCGGTGCGGACGAACTTCGCGGCGTTGATGACGGGACGGCGTCCGACGGCGAGGATGTGGTTCGGTTTGAAGGCCCCGACCTCGGCGGTCTTCTCGCGGAGGTAGTCGATGCTCAGGCGCATGGGGACGTCGTCGATGATCTGGACGGAGACGGCGCGCGAGCGGGTGTAGACGAGGGAGAGGACCTGGTCGAGGATGCCGCGGGTGGCGGAGTCGGAGTCGGTGAGGATCGTGACCTTCGAGAAGTCCATGTTGCCGATCTGCCGGATCGATCCGGAGCCGGAGAAGATCTGGGTGGGGACGCGGAAGGGTCGGATCACGGGGTTCCTCCTCGCCACGTGCTTGATGTTGATGAGGTTGACGGCCGAGACGTTGTCCGAGACGGAGTTGTGGCCGTAGGAGCCGCAGCCGAGGGTGAGCGAGGGGATGAGGGAGTTGTAGATCCCGCCGATCGCGCCCTGCGAGGTCGGGGCGTTCTCGACGACGCGGATCGCTTTGACGGCGGCGGCGAAGCGGGAGATGACGGCGCGGTCGCGCGCGTGGATGCCGGCGGTGTGTCCGAGGCCGTCCTGCTCGACCATCTTCGCGGCGAGCTCGATGCCCTCGTCATCAGTGCCGGCGGTGAGGACGGCGAGGACGGGGCTGAGCTTTTCGCGGGTGAGGGGCTCGGAGTAGCTCACTTCTGAGCATTCGGCGAGGAGGATGGGGGTTTCGTCCGGGACCTCGATGCCGGCTTGGCGGGCGATGTCGGCGGCGGAGTGCCCGACGATCGTCGGGTTGAGCTTCGCGCTCGCGCTCGCCCCGGTGAAGGCGCGCGCTCCGAAGAGGAGGTCTTCGATGCGGCCTTTCTCCTCGGCGGTGAGGATGCGGGCGCCGAGTGCTTCGAATTCGGCGAGGGCGTTCGCCTTGATCGTCTCGTCGAGGATGACGGCTTGTTCGGAGGCGCAGATGACGCCGTTGTCGAAGGACTTGGAGGCGACGACGGAGTAGACGGCCGATTTCACGTCTGCACTCGAATGGATGTAGGCGGGGACGTTGCCGGCGCCGACGCCGAGGGCGGGGCGTCCGCAGGAGTAGGCGGCGCGGACCATGGCGTTGCCGCCGGTGGCGAGGATGACGGCGGTCGCGGGGTGGTTCATGAGGGCGGCCGTGTTCTCCATGGAGGGGGTGTCGATCCATTGGATGCAGTTCTTCGGGGCGCCGGCTTCGAGGGCGGCCTCGTAGACGATTCTCGCGGCGAGGGCGGAGGATTCCTGTGCGGAGGGGTGGAAGCCGAAGACGACGGGGTTGCGGGTCTTCAGGCAGATGAGGGATTTGAAGATCACCGTCGAGGTCGGGTTGGTGACGGGGGTGACGGCGGCGACGACGCCGACGGGCTCTGCGATTTCGACCATGCCGGTGAATTCGTCTTCGCGGATGACGCCGACTGTCGCCATGCCTTTCATGTGGTCGGCGACGTATTGGGAGGCGAAGACGTTCTTCACGGTCTTGTCTTCGAAGTTGCCTCGGCGGGTTTCGTCGACGGCGGCGCGGGCGAGGACGGCGTGCGCGTCGCGGGCGCGTCGGGCGGCGGTGTCGACGATGCGGTCGACGGTCTCCTGGTCGTAGGTCGAGAATTCTTCGAGCGCCGTGACGGCGCCGGTCATGAGCTCGTCGATGAGGGCGTTCTCCACGTATCCCATAGCTGCACCTTTCGTGTGGATGTGGTCACACTATGGAGGGGCGCGTTTGCGCTTCGAGGTCCGATGGTCCCTGTGAGCGCGCACCGTCATCGAATCGCGACCTTCTCCTCGGGAGGATGCGGGACTTTCGGGCGGGGGTCGTCCCGCGCGGGGGCTCCGAGTCCGTTTCCCGCCGTCGGTGGGGTGGGGTGTCGAGTGTGCGGAGGGGCGCCGTCGTGGAGGGGGCGTGACGCGCGGGCGGTGCCGTGGGCGGCCTCGGCTCAGTGGGCGAGGTCCTCGATGATTTCGGCGCCGGGGAGGGCGGTGAGGAGGTCGCCGGTGACGAAGAGCTTGGAGCGGCGCAGGCCCGAGCCGATGCACGACCATCCCTGTGCGCATCGGGAGTCGACGAGGAGGCGCCATTCTTTCGGCGTTCCGACGGGGGTGATGCCGCCGTATTCCATGCCGGAGGCTTCGACGGCGCGCTCCTGGGGCCAGAAGGAGGCTTTGCGGACGTCGAGGATCTTCTTGACGGCGTGGTTGACGTCGACGTTCGTTGTTGCGCGGATGACGCAGGCGGCGACGCGCTCTTCTTCGGCGCGCTTGCCGGCGACGAGTATGCAGTTCGAGGAGAGTGCGAGGTCCATGCCGAAGGCTTCGGTCATGGTCTCGGTGTCGGCGAGCTCGGGGTCGATCTCGATGACGAGGGCGGAGGCGGCGAGTTCGGGTGCGGTTCCGGCGAGGGCGAGGAGGGCGTCGGCGACGGGTGCGGCGAGGAGGTCGAGGTGTTCGAGGGCGGGGAGGGGCTCGAGGGTTCCGATGCCGGGGATGTGCGGTGTCGTCATGCGGGCACGCTATCGGAGGGGGTGGTGGCGTGTGCGGGAGGGTCCATTCCGACCGTGTGCACTCTTGTGTCGAGTGCTGTCGGGAGGGTCTGGGGCGGGGGTGCGCGCTCGACGCGGGCGGATTCGTGATCGTGATCTTCTCGCAACATTCGAGAGGGGTGCGTTTCCTCGGAGATCGTGCCATACTCATTTCATCCCTTTGAGAGCGCTCTCTCACTGCATCGTCGCAATTGAGAGCGCTCTCGGGCTGGATGGCGCGCGACGCCTCGTCGCCGTCTGAACGTCAATGCACACGAAGGAGTTTGTCGACGTGAACACCAGGACCCTCACGACGCTCATCGGCTTCGGGGCCGTGAGCGCCCTCGCCCTCGGGGCGTGCTCTTCCGGTGGCGGCACGAGCAGCGAATCGGGCGCGACCTCGGATTCCACTGACGGCGAGATCACCCTCACCGTCGCCACCTTCAACGAATTCGGCTACGACGACCTCTACGCCGAGTACATGGAGACCCACCCCGGCATCAAGGTCGTCGGGAAGAAGGCCGCGACCTCGAACGAGGCCCGCGACAACATGAACACCCGCCTCGCCGCGGGTTCCGGCCTCGCCGACGTCGAAGCGATCGAGGTCGACTGGCTCCCCGAGCTCATGCAGTACCCCGACAAGTTCGCCGACCTCGCGACCGACGAGGTCGAGGGCCGTTGGCTCGACTGGAAGTCCGCCGCCGCCACCACCGAGGACGGCAAGCTCATCGGCTACGGCACCGATGCCGGGCCGGAGGCGATCTGCTACCGCGCCGACCTCTTCGCCAAGGCCGGCCTGCCGAGCGACCGCAATGAGGTCGCCGCCCTCCTCGAAGGCGACTGGGACACCTACTTCTCCGTCGGCAAGGACTTCGTCGAGAAGACCGGAATCCCGTGGTTCGACTCCGCGACGGGCACCTACCAGGGCATGATCAACCAGGTCGAGAACCCCTTCGAGAACGACGACAACTCGATCATCCCCCTCGCGGAGAACACCGCGATCAAGGCGGTCTACGACCAGGACCTCCAGGCCTCGACGGTCGACGGGCTCTCCGCCGGCTTCGAGCAGTGGAGCGAGGACTGGGTGAACGCCTTCCAGAACGACGGCTTCGCGACGATGCTCTGCCCGCCGTGGATGCTCGGCGTCATCGAGGGCAACGCCGCCGGCGTCACCGGCTGGGACGTCGCCCCGGTCTTCCCCGGCGGCGGCGGCAACTGGGGCGGCTCCTACCTCACGGTCCCCGCCCAGGGCGCGCACATCGAGGAGGCGACCGAGCTCGCCGCATGGCTCACCGCCCCCGAGCAGCAGATCACGGCCTTCAAGGCGAAGGGCACCTTCCCCTCGCAGGTCGACGCCCTCTCCTCCGATGAGCTCCTCTCCTACTCGAACGAGTTCTTCAACAACGCCCCCGTCGGGCAGATCTACTCCGATATGGCGAAGAAGATCGCTGTCCAGCCCTACAAGGGCCCGAACTTCTTCGCGATCACCGTCGTCGTCACCGACGCGATCAACCGCGTCGACGTCGCGGGCACGGACGATGCGGCCTCCTCGTGGGAGAAGGCCCTCAGCGAGTTCGACGCGCTCGGCCTCATGTGACCGACGCGGGCGGGGCGGACCCTGTGGGG
>CAZJTN010000079.1:0-5199 GCA_964548945.1 uncultured Schaalia sp. | reverse complement strand
GTGACGGTGGCGGGCGCCACCGCCGACCCCGTGAAGGACTACCTCAAGCAGATCGGCAAGGTTCCGCTCCTCAACGCCGAGCAGGAGGTCGACCTCGCGCGGCGGATCGAGGCGGGACTCTACGCCGAGTACAAGCTGAAGAACGAGGCCGAGTCGATGACCCCGCGCGAGCGCAGGGAGCTCCACTTCCTCGCTCAGGACGGGCAGCTCGCGAAGAATCACCTTCTCGAGGCGAATCTCCGACTCGTCGTCTCGCTCGCCAAGCGCTACACCGGCCGCGGGATGCAGTTCCTCGATCTCATCCAGGAGGGCAACCTCGGTCTCATCCGCGCGGTCGAGAAGTTCGACTACACCAAGGGCTACAAGTTCTCGACCTATGCGACCTGGTGGATCCGCCAGGCCATCACGCGCGCCATGGCCGACCAGGCGCGCACGATCCGCATCCCCGTTCACATGGTCGAGGTCATCAACAAGCTCGCCCGGGTCCAGCGCCAGATGCTCCAGGACCTCGGTCGCGAACCCACGCCGGAGGAGCTCGCCAAGGAGCTCGATATGACGGCGGAGAAGGTCGTCGAGGTCCAGAAGTACGGGCGTGAGCCGATCTCCCTCCACACGCCTCTCGGCGAGGACGGGGATTCCGAGTTCGGCGACCTCATCGAGGACTCCGAGGCGATCGTCCCGGCGGATGCGGTGTCCTTCACCCTCCTCCAGGAGCAGCTCCACAACGTCCTCGACACCCTGTCGGAGCGGGAGGCGGGCGTCGTCTCGATGCGCTTCGGCCTGGGAGACGGGCAGCCGAAGACCCTCGACGAGATCGGGAAGGTCTACGGCGTGACGCGCGAGCGGATCCGCCAGATCGAGTCGAAGACGATGTCGAAGCTTCGGCATCCGTCGCGCTCGCAGGTGCTGCGCGACTACCTCGACTGAGCCGGCCCCGCGGGCGGGGGAGGGGCGGTGAGGGATCTCATTGTCACGAAACGGTGAACTGCGTGAGCCCGTCTTGGCCCCGGGCGCCCCGGGGTTGGACGATGGGAGCATGATCGAGGGGTTCGCAGTCATCGTCTTCATGCTCATCGTCACCGTCGTCGCGGCGGTGGCGGTGATCGTCGGCCTCGCCCTCGTTCGTCGTCCCGCCGATCAGTGGCAGGAGCACCTGCGCGAGCAGAACGCCCGCTTCTCCGAAGAGCCGCCCGCGCCCGAGGGCGCCGTCGATCCGCGCGAGACGCGGCTCGAGGAGCTCATCGAGTCGGCGTCGGTCGACAAGAACGCCTACTTCGACGCCGACCGCCTCCCCGGCGTCGATCGCATCGAGGTCGTCACGGACCGGCTCGAGGCGATGCAGGAGCAGGTGCAGGAGAACCTCCGTGAAAGGCGCTCGGATCGGACCGCCCGAGACGAGGCCGAGGCGGCGGGCGAGTAGTCCCGGGAGCGGGCGGCCCTCCTCGGCCGCCCGGCGAGTTCTGCGCCCGCCTGGAGGCAGTGGTGGACCTCGCCGACGATGGGGGATGATGGCCCTATGGACGCTCTTCTCACCTTCTTCACCACTCCGGCGGGGATCGCGATCGCGGTCCTCGCCGTCGCGGCGATCGTCGCCCTCGTCGTCATCCTCGCCCGCAGGGGCCGCGTCGACGCCCCGACCATCCCCCTCCCCGAGTCCGAGGCGCCCTCCCCGGCGCCCGCGCAGGCACCCGAGGAGGAGACCGCCAGGGGGCCCGAGGCCCGGGCGGGTCCGGGAACGCCCGAGCCCGTCCCCGCGCAGATCCCCTCCGAAGTGCCGGCCCCCTCGCTCGAGGCGCCCGAATCGGTGCCCTCGCGCATGTCGAGGCTCCGCTCCCGCCTCGCGGGTTCGGGCGCCCTCGGACGTGCGATCGTCGAGATCCTCGCGCGCGGCGACCTCAAGGCCGCCGACTGGGAGGAGATCGAGGACACGCTCCTCGTCGCCGATCTCGGCCTTGATGCGACCGATGAGCTCATGGGCTCGCTGCGCTCGAGGGTCGCCGTGGCGGGCGTGCGCGACGGCGCGTCGATCCGCGCCCTCCTCTCCGAAGAGCTCCTCGCCCTCGTCGGCCCGGACCTCGACCGTGGGCTCCATCTCACCCGTCACGGCGAGTCGGGCGCTCTGCCCGCCTCCGTCCTCGTCGTCGGCGTCAACGGCACGGGGAAGACGACGACCGTCGGCAAGCTCGCGCGCGTGCTCGTCGCCGAGGGGCGCAGCGTCCTCCTCGGCGCAGCCGACACCTTCCGCGCGGCGGCCGCTGATCAGCTTCAGACCTGGGGGGATCGGGTCGGCGTCGAGGTCGTGCGCTCGGATCGGGAGGGGGCCGATCCTGCGTCGGTCGCCTTCGATGCGGTGAAGACCGGTGCCGAGCGCGGCGTCGACGTCGTCCTCGTCGACACCGCGGGTCGCCTTCAGACGAAGGCGACGCTCATGGACGAGCTCTCGAAGGTCAAGCGGGTGATGGACAAGCAGGCCCCGGTCGACGAGGTCCTCCTCGTCCTCGACGCGACGACGGGACAGAACGGCCTCAAGCAGGCCGAGGTCTTCGCCGAGGCGGTCGGGGTCACGGGGATCGTCCTCACCAAGCTCGACGGTTCGGCCAAGGGCGGGATCGTCGTCTCGGTGCAGAAGGCGCTGGGGGTCCCGGTGAAGTTCGTCGGTCTGGGGGAGGGAGCGGACGACCTCGCTCCTTTCGATCCGGAGGCCTTCGTCGAAGCAATCGTCAACGGGTAATGTCCACCAATTGAGAAGGTAAAGCGAAGGTAAAAGAATCGGATAGAGTGTGCCTTGTCGATTTCCCGATCGAAAGGCCCACCATGCAGCTCGATACCGGGGCGACGGCCTGGATGCTCGTCTCGTCCTCCCTCGTCCTCCTCATGACAGTGCCCGGACTCGCCCTCTTCTACGGCGGCATGTCGCGGACGAAGTCCGTCCTCAACATGTTCATGATGTCCTTCGGAGTCTTCGCCCTCGTCGGCGTGATCTTCCCCCTGTGGGGATGGTCGATGTCCTACGGCGGCGACGACATCGCCGGACTCTTCGCCAACCCCTTCTCCCAATTCGGACTCGGCGGCACCTTCGACGGAACGGCCATCGACGACTACGGCGTCCCCATGTGGGTCTCCGTCGGCTTCCAGATGACCTTCGCGATCATCACCGTCGCCCTCATCTCCGGTTCGCTCGCCGAACGCGTGAAGTTCTCCACCTGGATGGCCTTCACCGCGATCTGGGTGACCCTCTCCTACTTCCCGATGGCCCACATGGTGTGGGGCGGCGGCCTCCTCTCCGGAGACGGCCCGATCGCCGCACTCGTCGGCGCCGCGCCCATCGACTTCGCGGGCGGCACCGTCGTCCACATCAACGCCGGCATCGCCGGACTCGTCCTCGCCCTCATCATCGGCAAGCGACCCGGCTTCGGGGTCGAAGCGATGCGCCCGCACAACCTCCCCTTCGTCATGGTCGGTGCCGCGCTCCTCCTCTTCGGATGGTTCGGATTCAACGCCGGATCGGCCTTCACCGCCGACGCCCTCGCCGGATCGGCCTGGGTGAACACCGCGGTCGCCGCAGCCGCCGCCTCCCTCGCGTGGATGGCGACCGAGAAGCTCCGCGACGGCTCGGCCACCTCCCTCGGCGCGGCCTCCGGAATCGTCGCCGGCCTCGTCGGCATCACCCCCGCGGCGGGCGCCCTCGACACCGTCGGCGCGATCATCCTCGGCATCATCGTCGGCGTCGTCTGCGCCTACGCCGTCTCCTTGAAGTTCCGCTACGGCTTCGACGACTCCCTCGACGTCGTCGGCGTCCACCTCGTCGGCGGCCTCCTCGGCACCATCCTCATCGGCTTCCTCGCGGTCGATGGCGGCCTCTTCCACGGCGGCGGCGTCAAGCTCCTCATCGTCCAGACCCTCGTCGCCCTCATCGCCCTCGCCTACTCCGGGATCGTCACCGCGATCATCGGCATCGTCCTCAAGACGACGATGGGCTGGCGCGTGAGCCCCGAGGCCGAGGCCAAGGGCATCGACCTCGCCGAGCACTCCGAATCGGCCTACGAATCCCTCCCGGCACTCCGCCTCTCCTGAAAGGACCCATCGTGAAGCTCATCACCGCGATCATCCAGCCCCACCGCCTCGATGCGGTGAGAGAGGCCCTCGACGACCTCGGATTCACCGGAGCGACGATCTCCGAGGTCTCGGGCACCGGCCGGCAGAAGGGCCACGTCGAGATCTACCGCGGCGCCGAATACGCCGTCTCGGTCGTCCCGAAGATCAAGCTCGAGACCCTCGTCGCAGACGCGGACGTCGACAAGGCCGTCGAGGCCATCGTCGAAGCCGCCCGGACCGGCGCCATCGGCGACGGGAAGATCTGGGTCACCGAGGTCGCAGACGTCATCCGCGTCCGCACCGGTGAAAGAGGGGACGACGCCCTGTGAGCGCGAGCTCCTCATCGCTCTCCGAGGCCCTTCTCGGCATCGGGGGCCCCGCGCCCGTCACCGACGGGACGTGGGGCCCCCTGCCGGGGAGGGCCCGGCGCGTCGAGGCCTCCCGGATCGTCTCCGAGACCCTGACCCGCATGTGGCACGATGCCCGCCCCGACCGCCTCGGCTGCGCCTCCGCCCTCTGCCTCACCGGATCCTTCGCCCGCGCCGAAGGAGGCCCGAAATCCGACCTCGACGTCGTCGTCCTCGTCGAGGCGGACGACCCCGCCCTCCCCGAGGTCGTCCACGACCTTGTCTCCGCGCTCTGGGACAGCGGGCTCGGCGTCGACCACTCGGTGAGGACGCCCGCCCAATGCGCGCAGATCGCCGCAAGCGACCTCCCCGCCCTCGCCGGCCTCCTCGACCTCGTGCCCGTCGCGGGGGAGCGGACCCTCGCCGACACGGTCATCCACCGCGTCCGGGGCGACCTCCGCAAGCAGGCCCCCGCCCGAATCGACGAGCTCCTCAGCGACGCGCGCGCCCGCTGGAGCCACTGGGACCTCCTCCACCAGGTGAATGAACCGCACCTCAAGGACTGCCGCGGCGGCATCCGCGACCTCGACCTCATGCGCGTCCTCACCGCCGCCTGGCTCGCCGACCGGCCCCACGGGCCCCTCGACGAGGCCCTCGACCTCCTCCTCGACGTCCGCGACGCGCTCCACCTCGTCACCGGGCGGCACAGCGCCAAGCTCCTGCGCGCCGACCAGCACGCCGTCGCCCTCGCCCTCGG
>CAZJTN010000078.1:0-5237 GCA_964548945.1 uncultured Schaalia sp. | reverse complement strand
CCACCGACGGAGGTTTCAACGGTGAAACGACACTCTCGAATGCTCGGCGCTGCGGCGACATTCGCCGCGGCCGCCCTTGCGCTCGCCGCATGCGGGTCCGGATCGACGGACTCCTCGTCTTCCTCGTCCGCCGACGGCGACAAGGTGACGATGGAGTTCTGGCACAACTCGACGACCGGCGACGGCAAGGCCTTCTGGGAGGCGACCGCCGCCGACTACATGGCCGCCAATCCGAATGTCACCATCGAGGTCCAGGCCGTCCAGAACGAAGAGCTCGACGGCAAGCTCCAGACCGCGATGAACTCCGGCGACGCCCCCGAGATCTTCTTCTCCCGCGGCGGCGGCAAGCTCAACGACATGATCGAGGCCGGACAGGTCAAGGACATCACCGACCTCGTCTCCGATGAAACGAAGGCCGCAGTCGGCGAAGGCGCCCTCTCCTCCCTCACGGTCGACGGGAAGCTCTACGGCGTGCCGACCTCGGTCCTCCCCGGCGGCATCTACTACTCCGAAGAGCTCTTCGAGCAGGCCGGCATCACCGAGACGCCGAAGACGATGGACGAGCTCAACGCCGCCGTCGACAAGCTCAAGGCCGCGGGCATCCAGCCGATCGCCCTCGGCGCGAAGGACGCCTGGCCCGCCGCCCACTGGTACTACTTCTTCGCCCTGCGCGAGTGCTCGCAGGAGGTCTTCACGACCTCCTCCGCCGAGGGCGACTTCTCCGACCCGTGCTGGACGAAGGCCGCCGAGGACCTCAAGACCTTCGCCGACACCGAACCCTTCAACGACGGCTTCCTCACGACTTCGGCCCAGCAGGGCGCAGGCTCCTCCGCCGGCCTCGTCGCCAACCACAAGGCCGCGATGGAGCTCATGGGCGCCTGGAACGTCGGCGTCATCGCCGACCTCACCCCGGACAAGCAGCCCCTCGCGGATCTGCGCTGGTTCCCCTTCCCCTCGGTCGACGGCGGCGAGGGCGGCGAAGGCGCGCTCATGGGCGGCCTCGACGGCTTCTCCTGCTCGGTTGAGGCGCCCGACGAGTGCGCGGACTTCCTCAACTTCGCGCTCCAGAAGGAGTACCAGGAGAAGTACGCGGACGCCTTCGAAACGATCCCCGCCAACCAGGAGGCCCAGAGCGTCGTCACCCAGCCGGCCCTCCAGGACATCCTCAAGGCGAACAACGAAGCGCCGTACATCGCGGTCTGGCTCGACACCCTCCTCGGCCAGAACGTCGGCAACGCCCTCAATGTCGGCGTCGTCGACATGCTCGCCGGCAAGACCGGCCCCGAAGGAATCCTCCAGGCGGTCGAGTCCGCCGCGGCGAAGGGCTGAAAGACCAGATCATGACCACGACCCCCGTACTCGACGGGGGATCCGGGGCCGCGGGAGCCCCCACGGGCTCCCGCGGCCGCGGCCGCACGAAGCAGAAGTCGGAGATCGGCGCGCGCGAGCGCCTGGAGATCGCCGTCCTCTCCGGCCCCGCGATCCTCCTCTTCGTCTTCTTCGTCATCCTCCCGGTCATCATGGCCGGCTACTACGGGTTCTTCCGCTGGAAGGGCTTCGGCGTCCCCACGGACTTCGTCGGCCTGAAGAACTACGTCACGATCCTCACCGACCCCGAGTTCCACGCCGTCCTCGGCCACAACGCGATCATCCTCGTCGCCTCCCTCCTCCTCCAGGGCCCGATCGCCCTCCTCCTCGCCCTCCTCCTCAACAAGAAGATGCGCGGGCAGTCGGTGATCCGCGTCCTCATCTTCATCCCCTACGTCATCTCCGAGGTCATCGCCGGCACCGCCTGGTCGCTCCTCCTCCAGAGTCAGGGCGGCGTCAACCGCCTCCTCACCGACATCGGCCTCGGCGCCCTCGCGACCGACTGGATCGCGAACCCGAAGATCGCGATGGCGACGCTCATGGGCATCCTCACCTGGAAGTACGTCGGCTTCGCCGTCATCATCTTCCTCGCCGGCATGCAGGGCATCCCCACCGAACTCATGGAGGCCGCGAAGGTCGACGGCGCCTCCTACTGGCAGATCCAGCGCCGGATCACGATCCCCCTCCTCGGACCGACGATCCGCATGTGGGCCTTCCTCTCGATCATCGGGTCCCTCCAGCTCTTCGATCTCGTCTACATCATCTGGGGCCAGTACATCGCCTCGACGGCGGGCACCTCGACGATGGCGACCTACATGGTGATCAACGGCCGCCTCGCCGGCAACTACGGCTACGGCAACGCCGTCGCAGTCGTCGTCTTCTTCATCTCGCTCATCATCGCCCTCACCTACCAGCGCTTCGTCCTGCGCCGCGACACCGAGGGCGCCCTCACAGGAGGCCGCAAGTGAGCACCGCAATCGCCCGACGCCGCAAGAACGGCGCGCCGAAGCTCGAATGGGGCAACCCCGGCATCTACTTCCTCGCCGCGGTCGTCATCATTGCGATCCTCGCGCCCGTCGCCTATGTCATCATCGGCGGCTTCCGCACGAACTCGCAGATCACCGACAACCCCGCCGGCCTGCCGAACCCCTGGGTCGTCGAGAACTACACCGAAGTCATCGCGAGCCCGATCTTCTGGCGCCAGATCCTCAACTCGACCATCGCCGCCACCGCGACCACGGTCGGCGTCGTCATCCTCGGCATGATGGCCTCCTTCGTCATCGCCCGCTACCCCTTCAAGGGGCGCGAAGCCATGTACTCCCTTTTCGCCGCGGGCCTCATGTTCCCCATGACCGTCGCGATCACGCCCCTCTACATCCTCATCAAGTCCCTCCACCTCACGAACAACCTCCTCGGCGTCATCCTCCCCGGCATCGCCTTCGCCCTGCCGACGACGGTGATCATCCTCGTGCCCTTCCTCCGCACGATCCCCAAGGAGCTCGAAGAGGCGGCCTCGCTCGACGGATGCGGGCGGCTCGGATTCTTCTGGAGGATCGTCCTGCCCCTGTCGGCTCCCGGCGTCATCACGACCGGCATCCTCGCCTTCATCGGCTCGTGGAACTCCTACATGCTCCCGCTCTTCGTCCTCTCCGACGAGAGCCTCTTCACCCTGCCGCTCGGCGTCCAGGCCTTCGCCTCCCAGTACTCTGTCGACACAGCCCGTGTCCTGGCCTTCACCTCCCTCTCAATGATCCCCGCGCTCATCTTCTTCTCGCTCTTCGAGCGCCGCATCGTCGGCGGCCTGACGGGAGCGGTGAAGGGATGAGCGCCCGCAATCCGATCCTCGCGGGGCTCCACCCCGACCCCTCGGCCTGCCGCGTCGGCGACACCGTCTACCTCGTGAACTCGAGTTTCACCTGGTTGCCCGGACTGCCGATATTCGCGAGCCGCGACCTCGAGAACTGGGAGCCCGTCGGCCACGCCCTCACCGAGGACAACGCCGGCCCCCTCGACCTCGAGCTCGGGACCGAATCCCAGGGGATCTTCGCCCCGACCCTGCGCTACATCGGCGGCCGCTTCGTCCTCGTGTGCACGACCGTCGTCGGCGAGACCGAGCGCTCCTTCGTCATGACCGCGCCCACGGCCGAGGGCCCCTGGTCGCAGCCCCGATTCCTCGAGGGCGCCGGGGGCATCGACCCCGATGTCTTCGAAGACGAGGACGGGACCGTGTGGTGGACCGGGACCCGTCTCGCCGCTCACCCCCTGTGGCACGACCAGACGGAGGTGTGGACACGCCCCGTCGACCTCGATGCCGCCCGCTTCACCGGCGAGGAAACGGTGATCTGGCACGGCGCCGTCGAGAAGGTCGTGTGGTCCGAAGGGCCGCACCTCTACAGGCTCGGCGACACCTACTACCTCCTCACCGCCGAGGGCGGGACCGCCGAAGAGCATTCGGTCTCGATCGCCCGCGCCCCGCATCCGCGCGGCCCCTGGGAGG
Organism: uncultured Schaalia sp.; assembly: GCA_964548945.1. Lineage (GTDB taxonomy): Bacteria > Actinomycetota > Actinomycetes > Actinomycetales > Actinomycetaceae > Pauljensenia. The sequence goes on along the minus strand of CAZJTN010000078.1, from coordinate 1,372 downwards.
GCTGCAAGCGCAACCCGATCTTCACGCACCGCAATCTCGGTCGGAGCTCGGAGATCCACAACATCGGGCACGCCGACATGTTCACCATGCCCGATGGCTCGTGGTGGGCGGTCATGCTCGGCGTGCGACTGCGCGACAACCGCCACCTCCTCGGACGTGAGACCTTCCTCGTGCCCGTCGCCTGGGAGGAGGGCTGGCCGGTGTTCGCCCCGGGTCTCGGCCGTGTCCCCGCTGCGATCGACGTCCGCCCCGGAATCACCCCTGAACAGCGCTGCCTCGCACCCGTCGGCGACGCTCCCGAGGCGCTCGACGAGATCGAGCTGCCCATCGCCGAGCTGAGCGCCAGAGCCATGAGGCCGGTCGGTGCCGAATGGGTCGGTGAAGAGGAGCGCTCCTTCCGAGGAGTGCGCGCCGCATCCTGGAAGGCCGGGATCAGCCTCGACGTCGAAGCACTCGATCGAAGCGGTCTTGCGCTCGGCATCGTCCAAGACGCGAAGAACTCCGCGCGCGTGCGCATCGACGAGGACGGGCGCCTCGTCGCCCGGATCCTCGTGCGCGGCGACGCGAAGGAACGAGTGCTCGGCCGCCCCGGGCCGGGCCAACGGGTCCGCGTGGGCCTGCGCGACCTCGTCTGCGAGATCGCCCTCATCGATGACGACGCTGAGACCGTCCTCGCCCTCCCCGCGGGCTGGCTCTCCACCGAGGAGGCTGGAGGCTTCACGGGATGCCTTCTCGGACTGTGGGGACCCGAGCTCGACACGAACACTGCACCGGTGCACCTCGCCGGAACCGAATTGCGCCACTGAGCGCCCCGCACCTGCGCCTGCTTGCGCACGACTTGGAGACACCCATGACCACCTGGCAGAACACGTCCCTCAGCGACGAGGAACGGGTCGACGCGCTCCTCGCCGCGATGAGCCTCGAGGAGAAGATCCACCAGCTCGGCTCCTTCTGGGCCCGCGACCCCGAGGCAGAGGTACCGGCGCCCGAACCGAGCGGCGAGGGCGGCGACGGCCACGAGGTCGCGCCGATGGAGAACGCCTTCGCCGCCGATTCCCTGAGCTGGGAGGAGTCGATCGAGGGCGGCCTCGGCCACCTCACCCGCGTGTGGGGGACCGACCCGCTCGAGCTCGCCGAAGGGGCCGCGAAGCTCAAGAAGATGCAGGCCGAGGTGCGAGAGCGCAACGCTTTCGGCATCCCCGCGATCGTCCACGAAGAGTGCCTCACCGGCTTCACCGCCTACCGGGCGACCGTCTACCCTGCGGCGATCGCCTGGGGCGCGACCTGGAACCCGGAGCTCGTCGCCGAGATGGCGACGCGCATCGGGAGATCGGAAGAGCGTCGTGTAGGGAAAGAGTGTAGGATAGGGTGT
>CAZJTN010000077.1:0-5365 GCA_964548945.1 uncultured Schaalia sp. | reverse complement strand
CGCCCCGCCCGGGAGCGCCCCCCCCCCTGCTCCTCAGACCCGCTCGAGCCTCCTGCACCCGCCGTGCGAGATCACCGCCTCGACCCTCAGCTCGTGAGCCCGGCGCGGGAGGGGCTCCTCATGCCATTCCCCGTCATGGATCGCAGCGACGACGGGTGCGCCCGGATCCGCGTGGAGGAGCGCGCGGTCGTACCACCCCCCGCCCTGACCGATGCGCGTTCCGCGCGGATCGACGGCGAGCGCGGGCAGGAGGATCACCCGGGCGCGGGACAGGGCAGGGGCCCCGAGGAGGCGACTCGTCGGACGCCGCGGACCCGCGGCCGTCAGCGCCCCTGGGCCGCGCGCCGACTCCCACTCGGTCCACGCGGGCGAATCGAGGGGCTCGCCCCGCTCATCGGCGAGGGCGGGGAGCAGCGCGCGGGGATGGGCCGCGAGAATGAGACCGATGTCGGGCTCGAGGCGGGTCGGGATGAAGAGGGCCGGAAGGGCCTCACCGGAATCGGGGCCCGGCAGGCCGAGGGCGTGGAGGAGGCCGACCCACGCGTCGCGCAGGCCCAGCGCCTCGCCCGGCGCCGGCGCTTGGAGATCCTCGCTCCGGGCGGCGGGGGCCGCGCCCTCGGGATGCGGGAGCGCAGCCGGATCGAGGCCGCGCCGCAGCTTCCGCTGCGCCCTCGCGGCGGCCCGGATTCGCGCCTTTTCGACGTCGTGCACGCCCAACCCCGCTCCCACTCGGTACTGTGGTCATCATGGCAGATCCGAGCGCCCCCGTCGTCCACGCAGTCGTTCCCGCGGCAGGCCGCGGAACGCGCTTCCTCCCCATCACGAAGTCGGTCCCCAAGGAGATGCTCCCGATCGTCGACCGCCCCTCGATCGAGTACATCGTCCGGGAGGCGAGCGAAGCGGGGATCGAGGACGTCCTCTTCGTCACCCGCGCGAACAAGGCCTCCATCGAGGACTACTTCGACGCCGAACCGGGCCTGGAGGCGGAGCTCGCGAAGGCGGGCAAGACCGCCGCCCTCGACCTCGTCGAGGAGTACCGGGGCTACGCGCGCATCCACGCCGTCCGCCAGGGCCACCCCCTCGGCCTCGGGCACGCCGTCCTCCAGGCGAAGCGCCACGTCGGCGACGCCCCCTTCGCGGTCATGCTCCCCGATGACCTCATGATCCCCGGCGCGCACCTCCTCGCCCGGATGATCGAGGTCCGCCGCGCGCTGGGAGGCTCCGTCGTCGCACTCCTCAAGGTGAGCCGCGAGCAGGCGACCGCCTACGCCTCGACCGCGGTCACGCCCCTTCCGATCCCCGAGGGCGTCGACCTGCCCGAAGGGGGGCTCGTCCGCATCGACGAGGTCGTCGAAAAGCCGAGGCTCGAGGACGTGAAATCCGAATACGCCGTCATCGGCCGCTACGTCCTCGATCCGGCCGTCTTCGACGCGCTCGAGGGGATCGAGCCGGGCGCGAACAACGAGTACCAGCTCACCGACGCCTACGCGAGGATGATCGACCTTCCCGTCGAGCGCGGCGGCGGCCTCTACGGCGTCGTCGTCGACGAGCGCCGCTTCGACACGGGCGACAAGCTCGGCTACCTCGAGGCGAACGTCTCCCTCGCGCTCGCCGACCCCGAGCTCGGGCCCGCCCTGCGCGAGTACCTCCTCGCCGAACTCGCCGGCGCGGGCGCCGGGATCGCGGGCGGGCAGGCGGACGCCGACTGATGCGCACCGTCGCCGAGTTCTACCAGGACTGCCTCGCCGCCGTCGCGCAGCAGCCCCCGCTCGAAGTCCAGCTCGGGGACGCCGTCTCCTGCGTCCTCGCCGAGGACGTCGAGGCTCCCTTCGACCTGCCGGTCGCCGATCTCGCCGCCCTCGACGGCTACGCCGTCCGTTCGGAGGATCTTGCGGGCGCGCGTCCCGATGCGCTCGTCGAGCTGGCGGTCACCGAGGAGATCCGCGCCGGCGACGTCAACCCGGCCGCCCTCGTCCCCGGCACGGCGATCCGCATCGCCTCGGGCGCGCCGATGCCGGCGGGTGCCGACGCCGTCATCGCCCTCGACTTCACGGATCACGGGCTCGCACGCGTCAAGGTCCGGACCCAGCCCGCGATCGGGGAGAACATCCGCCGGCGCGCCGAGGACGTCGAGAAGGGCGAGATCGTCCTCAGGCGCGGGACGCGCGTCGGCGCGCGACAGGTCGCGCTCCTCGCGGGCGTAGGACGCTCTCATGTCATCGTCCACCCCCGACCGCGCGTCGTCATCCTCTCGATCGGCGATGAGATCGTCGAGCCGGGAAACCGGGCGCGCCCGGGCACGGTGTTCGACGCGAATGGGCACGCCCTCTCCACGGCGATCGCCGATGCGGGCGCGCAGACCTTCCGCGTCGCCGCGGTCCCCGACGAGAGGACGATCCTCAGGGAGACGATCGAGGACCAGCTCGTGCGCGCCGACCTCATCCTCACGACCGGCGGCATCTCCCACGGCTCGGGCGACACGGTCCGCGAGGTCCTCTCCGTCCTCGGCACCGTCCGCTTCGACAATGTCGCGGCCTGGCCGGGGCACATCCTCGGCGTCGGGACGGTCGGCGGCGAGGAGGACGGGACGGGTGCGACGCCGATCGTCTGCCTCCCGGGCGACCCGGTGTCCGCGCAGGTGTGCTTCGAGGTGTTCGTGCGCCCGGCGCTGCGCCACATGCAGGGATGGGCGCAGCTCACGCGCCCCTCGGTGCGGGCCGCGGTCGATCGCTCGTGGTACTCGCCGCGCGGGCGGCGCGAGTTCGTCCGGGTCCGCCTCGTCGGCGACCCCAAGCAGGGCTACCAGGCGAAGGTCATGGGCGCTCCCGCCTCGCTGCTCCTCTCCGCTCTCGCCGAGTCGAACGCCCTCGCGATCGTTCCCGAGGCGACGACGAATGTTCAGGCGGGCGACGTCCTCCAGTGCCTCGTCCTCGAGTAGCGCGAGGTCGGGGCGTCAGCGGATCGTCCTGAGCCGCACCCAAGGAAGGGAGTGAGCCGGTGAGCATGTCGGACTTCATGTCCCGCCCATTCGCGCGCGTGTGGGGCCGTCCGATCGGGGATCTCGAGCTCGTCGTCCTCGACCCGGTCGGCTCGGGGCTCATGCACGCGCCGCGCGCCCTCGACGATGCTCAGGGGGCCGGGGTCGTGGAGCCGCCGAAGGAGGCCGCGACTCCGGCCCGGAGGCGCTCGGGGATGCGCGGCGAGGCGGGCGGGGGAGTGGAGGGGCCGCGCAGGCTCGTCCTGCGCCCGGCCTGGGGGCGCGATCACGCGGCGATCGATGACGTCCGGCGGGCGAATTCGGCGTGGTTGAGGCCCTGGGAGGCGACGCTCCCGCCGGAGTCGAGGGAGAAGCTCCCCGACCTCGCCGAGTATCAGCGGGCGACGGACCGTGACCAGCGGCTCGGCAAGGCGCTCATCATGCTCGTCGAGGCTGATGGCCGGGTTGTCGGGCAATTCGCGCTCTCCAATGTGCAGGGCGGGGCGATGTCGCAGGGGATGCTCGGCTATTGGCTCGCGCGCGAGTGGGCGGGTCGCGGGCTCGGGACGCTCGGCGCCGCGCTCGTCATCGATCTCGTCATCGGGGAGCTCGGGCTCCACCGGGTCGAGGTCGACGTCCGCCCGGAGAACGGACCCTCGCTCGGCCTGTGCCGCAGGCTCGGTCTCCACTACGAGGGGCGGCGTCCGCGTTTCATGCACATCAACGGCGCGTGGGCCGATCATCTCTGCTTCTCGATCGATGCGGAGTCCCTCCCCGAGGGCGGGCTCGTCCGGGGTCGTCTCCTCGGCGACGACCTGCGCGCGGGTGACGACTGAGGCGCGTGTGACGACTGTGAACAGTGAGAATCAGCTGTTCAGAAGGATGTCCAACACGCGCCGCGAAGGGGCGGCGCGCCCTCGCGCGAGCGCCTAGCGTGGCACCGTGGAGTTCGGTGGAATCGTCATGATCGCTGCGGCGCTCGGCCTGTTCGGAATGATTCCGTTGCTCGTCGCGCGTCGAAGCGCAATGGTCGAATCCCGTGAGGCGGACCGCTACTCGGAGCGCCTGCGACTCCTCGACACGGACGCCCGGACGCCCGGCGCCTGCGAACGGTCGAACACGACCCCGATCCTCGCGGCGCGCCGAGTGCTCCCCGAAGCGACAGGAGACGTCATGGCCCAGTCCTCATCGACGCGCCGAGCGGTCGGCGTGGATCGTCGCGCCGTCCAGTCCGTCCGGGAGATCGCCCGTCTGCGTTCGCACCGCGCCGCGCGCCTCGCCGCAGAGGCCGCAGCCGGTCGGCGCCGACTCGTTCTCAGCGCCTCCCTCGCCATCATCACCGCGCTCGTCGGGATCATCGCCGCAACGAGTGCCCTCACCTGGCCGTGGACGCTCATCCCGGCGGGTCTCCTCCTCGCATCTCTCGGCGCGTCCCGCCTCGCCGCGATCCGCTCCCAGAAGGCGAACGCCGCCGAGCTCGACCTCCTCGAAGAGCTCCGCGGACGCATCGCCGGCTCGCAGAGCGGGGCGAGGACCCGTCCGGCGGCCAGCGCCGTCGAGGACATCGACGAGATCGCGGTCGCCGAATCCCTCGTCGAGGCCGGGGCCTTAGCGGCGGCGCCGAAGGTCGAGGCCGGGACGGCGCCCGCGCTCGGGGACGAGGCCGGGGCCGATTCCGCAGCGGAGGCGGCGGATGAAGCGCCCGCCACCGGAGCGGAGCCCCTCCCCGCTGAGGATGCCGACCCGATGGGTGACACCGCCTCCGTCGAGCGGAGGACCTGGACGGTGAGCGCGATCCCCGCGCCGAGCTACGCGATGCGCGGGCGCGTCGCCGGTCGCACCGTTCACGCCGACACCGATCTGCGCGGCATCCCGAAGGTCGAGGCGAAAGTGCCGGCGCGCCCGCTGCGCGCGACCGCTGCGGCCGGCGCGCGCTCGACGCTCGACGTCGTTGCCGACCAGGCCGTCGCCCTCGACCTCGATGCGGTGCTCGAGGCGCGGCGCGCGCAGTGAGGCGGGCGCTGCGCCCGTGACCGAGCTCGCGCGGGCTCGATTTCGCATGTGAGCCCCGGTCGGGTTATGCTAGTCGGGCACTTGGGGCTATGGCGCAGTTGGTAGCGCGTCTCGTTCGCAATGAGAAGGTCGGGGGTTCGAATCCCCCTAGCTCCACCATGATGCTCTTACTCGAACCCTCGACAAGAGCAATGAGATTATCGGACAGTACGTCCAGGGAGAGCCCGCCGGTTTCGGCGGGCTCTTTTGTTTGCCCCGTGCTGTCGGGGATGGCGTTGGGTTGTGCGTGTCGTGCCTCGTGGACGAGTGCTCGGGTGTTTGGGTTATAGGACAAGAAGTGTTGGTCTGACAGGGGTTTTTCGGCTTGTTGGTGCG
>CAZJTN010000076.1:0-5566 GCA_964548945.1 uncultured Schaalia sp. | reverse complement strand
CTAATCGATCGCCTCGCCGAACGGGGCCTGAGCGTCGCAACGGCGGAGTCCCTCACCGGGGGAGCGCTCTGCGCGCGGCTCGTCGACGTGCCGGGGGCCTCGCGCGTCGTCCTCGGCGGGGTCTGCACCTACGCGACGCGCCTCAAGGCCGAGATCCTCGGCGTCAACGCCGAGCACCTCGCTCGGATGGGGCCCGTCGACGAAGAGGTGAGCATCGAGATGGCGCGGGGCGTGCGCGAACTCACGGGCGCGAGCATCGGCCTGGCGACGACCGGAGTCGCGGGGCCGGGACCCCAGGACGGTCACGCAGCCGGGACCGTCCACATCGCCTGCGTCGATCCGTGGGGGCAGGCTCACCGGCTCCTTCACCTCTCGGGCGGGCGCTCCCTCGTGCGCCGGACAACGGTCGACGAGGTCCTCTCACTCCTCGTCTCGCGCCTCGACTCGGGCGAAGGCGCGAGCTCGGACTAGACTGCTCGCGATGAATCTCGACGCCGCCTCCCCGTCCGCCGCCGCGCCGCGGACCTACGCCATTCGCACCCTCGGGTGCCAGATGAACGAACACGACTCCGAGCGCATGGCCGGTCTCCTCGAAGAGGCGGGGCTCGTCCCCGTCGCCGAGGTCCCCGAGCTCGCCGCGAGGGCGACGGATGCCGGCGATCAGGGCGCCGATGTCGTCGTCATCAACACATGTTCGGTCCGCGAGAACGCCGCGACCCGCCTTTTCGGCAATCTCGGCCAGCTCGCCGCCGTCAAGCGGGAGCGCCCCGGCATGCAGATCGCCGTCGGCGGCTGCCTCGCCCAGCAGATGCGCGAGGGCATCGTGGAGAAGGCCCCCTGGGTCGATGCCGTCTTCGGCACGCACAACATCGACGTCCTTCCCGCGCTCCTCGCCCGGGCCGAGCACAACCGCCAAGCGGCCGTCGAGATCGAAGAATCCCTCAAGGTCTTCCCCTCCACCCTTCCGACGCATCGCGAGCGCGCCTACGCCGCGTGGGTGTCGATCTCCGTGGGCTGCAACAACACCTGCACCTTCTGCATCGTCCCGCATCTTCGGGGGCGTGAGCGCGACCGTCGTCCCGGTGAGATCCTCGCCGAGGTTGAGGCCGTCGTCGCCGAGGGCGCGATCGAAGTCTCCCTCCTCGGGCAGAACGTCAATTCCTACGGCGTCGGATTCGGTGAGCGCGGCGCCTTCGCGCAGCTCCTGCGCAGCGTCGGCGCTGTTGAGGGCCTCGAACGGGTCCGCTTCACGAGCCCCCACCCGGCCGCCTTCACCGATGACGTCATCGCCGCGATGGCGGAGACGGAGACCGTGATGCCGAGCCTCCACATGCCCCTCCAGTCCGGTTCGGATGCGATACTCCGGCAGATGCGCCGCTCCTACCGCTCTGAGCGCTTCTTGGGGATCCTCGACCGCGTGCGCGCCGCGATCCCGGAGGCGGCGATCACGACCGACATCATCGTCGGCTTCCCCGGGGAGACCGAGGACGATTTCCTCCGGACCCTCGAGGTCGTCGAGAGGGCGCGCTTCGCATCCGCCTTCACCTTCCTCTACTCGCCGAGGCCGGGGACGCCGGCGGCGGACAGGGAGGACCAGGTGCCCGAGGAAGTCGCGCTCGAACGCTACCAGCGGCTCATCGCGCTCCAGGAGCGCATCAACGCCGAGGACAATGCGAAGCTCGTCGGCAGCGAGGTCGAGGTCCTCATCTCCGAGGGGGACGGTCGAAAGGACGGCGCGACGCGCCGAATGACGGGGCGCGCGAAGGACAACCGCCTCGTCCATGTCGGCCTGCCGACGGGTCTCGCCGAGACCGAGCATCCGCGTCCGGGCGACATGGTGACGGCGAGGGTGACCTACGGCGCGCCCCATCACCTCATCGCCGACTCGGGTGCCGAGGGCGGGCTGTGGAGCGTGCGGAGGACCCGTGCGGGGGACGCGTGGGCGAAGGGGCGCGAGTCCGAGGTGGATGATCGCGTGAGCCTCGGGATCCCGACGCTGAGGGTCGGTGCACCAGGGGCCCGCTGAGACCCTGATCCGCTTCGCATGAGCGGGGGAGTGAACGATTCCGGCGCTGAATGGAAACCAGAAGGGTCCACTGGGTTTCTATGAATGCGCACGTCACCCGCGCGTGAGCGCAGGTGAAGGCGTCGAGGTTTCGATTCGGTGACGATCCTCAAACCCATCGTCGAATGCGCCCGGCGACGGCGGAACGCGGACTATCCTTCCTGTCGCGGTCCTCACAACGGCGTGAAGGCCGTCCCCGGGGCCCCGCTCCGGGGACGACGGGAAAGCCCCTCGCGAATCGCTCGCGAGGGGCTTGGCCATCCCGATTGAGGATCAGTCCGTCCCCGGCGTGATGAGCGCCGGAAGCTCCCGCAGGGCCTGGCTCGTCACGGCAACGCCGCGGCGGACGAGCGTGTGGATCTGGCGGTCCGACAAACCCTCGGCGACGAAGAAGCGCGTCGCGAGAACGAGCACCCACGCGCCCTCGTGCCTCAAGGGGAAGACCGTCGGCTGGAGGTGGTCGGTATTCCACTGATTCGCGATCCGCGTGAGGTCATAGGCCGAGAGGGAGGCGGTGTCCTCCTCACTGAGCTCGAGTCGGGCCTCGACCTGGAGCCACGGCGCCTCGGCCGGCTCTCGGTGGAACTGCATGCGGTGCCCGTCGACCTCGGTGACGACGACGAACTCCGAGGAACCATGCGGGAGGCCATCGCCCTCGACGACCCGCTCGACTCGCGCGATCGTCACGGGCTCGACCTCGACCCCCCACTTCGCCGCAGCCTCATCGACCTCGGGGGCGCGCACTGACTCCGGCTCCGGAGCGGGGGAGGGCACCGAAACGAGAGGGTTGTCCTCATCGCCGCCGAAGGTCCAGGACTTCCACTCAGGCATTGGACGCCTCCTTGCCCCACTGATCCGGGTACTGCACATCGAGTCGGTTCTGCAGAGCGACCGTCGAGAGGATGAACTGCTGGAGCTCACCCTTGATCTGCGCATCCGTCGCGCCCGCCGGCCAGTTGAAGGCGTGGAAAAGACGCACGGCGACCTTCCCCTCATCCGTCACGAGCGTCGTCGCCTTCGGGATGTACGTCGTCGCGTTGAACACGCGAACGGATTCGGCGAGCTCCTCAGCGTGCGCGACGTCGAAGAAGCGCGGGTAATCGGAGACGCCCTGGATCGGATGGCCCTCGGGGACGACGACGCGGATCGTCCGGTTCGCGAGGAGCGCCGCGACCTGGCCCTTCGTCGAAATGAAAGGGTAAATCCCCATCGACTCCATGGCCGCCGCGATGCGCTCGATCGTCACCGGTGCGGTTTCTGTTGAACTCATGCCCCCACTGTATCGGCACGGGCGCCGAGGACGGGCACGAGGGCCGCGCCGGCGCCTCCTAGAATGGGCGGGTGATCCACCACAGCGCCGACACGGCCCCGCGCCTCGAGCGTCCCGGCGACCTCATCGTCGCCGTCGTCGGCCCGACGGCCTCGGGCAAATCCGACCTCGGACTCGACCTCGCACAGGCCCTGCCCGAGATCCTCGGATCGGGGCCCGGCGAGATCGTCTCGGCCGACGCCCTCCAGCTCTACCGCGGAATGGACATCGGGACGGCGAAAACCCCCCGCGAGGAGCGCCGAGGCATCGCCCACCACCAGATCGACGTCCTCGAGGTCACAGACGAGGCCTCGGTCGCCCGCTACCAGCTCGAGGCCCGCACCGATCTCGCCGCGATCCACGAACGGCGCGGACTCGGACTCGTCGTCGGCGGCTCCGGCCTCTACCAGCGCGCCCTTCTCGACCGCCTCGACTTCCCCGGGACCGACCCGCAGATCCGCGCCCGCCTTGAAGCCGAAGCGGACGGGCCGCTCGGCCCGCGCGGCCTCCACCGCAAACTCGAAGAGGCCGATCCCCTCTCAGCGGCCCGCATCGATCCGCACAACGCGAGGCGGATCATCCGCGCCCTCGAAGTCATCGAGCTCACCGGACGCCCCTACTCCTCCTCAATGCCGAGCCACGACTTCGCCCGCCCGGCCCTCATGCTCGCGATCCGCCACGAGCTCGCGGGCCTCGACGAGCGCATCGGGATCCGCACGCGGAAGATGTTCGCGGAAGGCCTCGTCGAGGAGACCCGTGCGCTCCTCGACGCCGGACTCGAGCGCGGACGCACCGCCCGGCGCGCCACCGGCTACGCAGAAGCGATCGCCGTCATCGAGGGGACCCTCACCCTCCCCGAGGCCATCGACGCCGTCGAGGGTGCGACCCGCAGACTCGCGCGCAAGCAGCTCAAATGGCTCCGACCGGACCCGCGCGTCCACTGGCTCGACGCCGATGCCCCCGATCGTCTCCTCGCCCGCGCGATCGAGACGGTCCGAGCCGCGGTCGATGAGGAACTCGCGCGCGCCGAGGACTAGCGTGAAGACGTGAACGACGACGCGATCCCCCCGAGCACGCGCGCGGCCCTCACGGGCCTGGCGAAGGGGCACGGCACCGGCAACTCCTTCCTCGTCTACGTCGACGAGGACGGGACAGCCGAGCTCAGCCCAGCCGAGGTCGCCCGCCTGTGCTCGCCGGCCTTCGGGATCGGCGCCGACGGGCTCATGCGCGCCCTCCGCGTCGACGGTCGCTGGTTCATGGACTACCGCAACGCCGACGGATCCCTCGCCGAGATGTGCGGCAACGGCATCCGGGTCTTCACCGACCACCTCAGGCGCGAGGGCCTTCTCGAGGGGCCCCGCGCCGACATCGGGACGCGCGGCGGCGTGCGGAGCGTCGAGATCCTCCCGCGCGGCGGCGGGGAGGCGGACTACCGGGTCGACATGGGCCCGGCGCGCACAAGCGGCGAGGAGTCGATCCGCGTCACCGTTCCCGGCCTCGAGGGCGCACGGCTCGGAATCTTCATCGACATGCCGAATCCGCACACGGTCATCGCCTGCGATTCCGAAGCCGAGCTCGCGGCCCTCGTCTTCCCGACGACCCCGGCCGAGACCGCTCCCGCCTCGCTGCGCCCCTCCTTCGACCCCGTCAACCCGAGGGGGACGAACCTTGAAGCGGTCGTCGACCTCGGGGACGAGGACGGGCGCGGCCTCATCCGCATGCGCGTCCTCGAACGAGGAGTGGGTGAGACCCTGTCCTGCGGGACCGGCTGCTGCGCAGCGGCGCTCGCGGCCGCGATCCGCAGGGGCGAGGGCGCGCCGACCGCCTGGACCGTCCTCGTTCCGGGCGGCCGCGTCGGCGTCGAGCTCGAGGGCGTCCTCAGGTGGCACGGGAGCAGGGCGGAAACGACGAGCGCCTCCGTCCTCCTCACCGGGCCCGCGACCCGCATCGCCCGCATCGACGGGCTCGCGGCGTCCTGAGCCTTCAGGCCCTGGGGCGGACCTCGATGATCCGGAACCCCTTCTTCGAGGCGATCTTCCCCGCCGCGTAGCCCTGCGCCGTCAGCCACTCGATGAGGGAATCCGCCCCGAGATTGCGCTGGACGACGAGGTGGGCGACACCCGAGGGGGTGAGGAGGCCGAGCCATTGGAGGAGGAGGCCGTGGAGCGCCTCCTTCCCGATACGGATCGGCG
>CAZJTN010000075.1:0-5584 GCA_964548945.1 uncultured Schaalia sp. | reverse complement strand
CACCAACCTGATGGCCGAGTACAACTAGACGAGGGGGCGGGGCCGCGATGCGGCCCCGCCCCGAAGAGTGAGATGCAGGAGGATCAGAGGTCGAGATCGGCCTCGAACTCACCGGCCTCGAGGCGCTTCTTCACATCCATGAGATAGCGGGACGCGTCCGCGCCGTCGACGAGGCGGTGATCGTAGGAGAGCGAGAGGTAGACCATCGACCGGATCGCGATCGCATCCGAGCCGTCGGCGGCCTTGACGACCACCGGGCGCTTGACGATCGTGCCGAGGCCGAGGATCGCGGTCTCAGGCATGTTGAGGACCGGCGTGTCGAAGAGGGCGCCGCCCGATCCGGTGTTCGTGATCGTGAAGGTCGAGCCGGAGAGCTCGTCGGCGCCGATCTTCGAGTCGCGGGTGCGCGCCGCGAGATCATTGATCGAGGCGGCGAGGCCCGGGATGTCCTTCTCTCCGGCGTTCGCGATGACGGGAACGAGGAGGCCGCGGGGCGTGTCGACCGCGATGCCGATGTTCTCGTGATCGAAGTACGTGACGTTCTTGTCATCGATCGTCGCGTTGATCTTCGGGTGGTAGGCGAGGGCCTCGGTCGCCGCCTTGACGAAGAAGGGAAGGAAGGTGAGCTTCGTGCCGTGCTTGGCGGCGAAGGCGTCCTTCGAGCGGGCGCGGAGCGCCGCGATCTTCGTGACGTCGACCTCGACGACCGTCGTGAGCTGGGCCGCCGTCTGAAGAGAGTCGACCATGCGGCGGGCGATCGTCTGGCGCAGGCGGCTCATCTTCTCGGTGGTTCCGCGCAGGGGCGAGGGCTCGCGGACGGCCGCGGGCGCGGCGGAGGGAGCAGCGGGGACCGCAGGGGCCGCCGGAGCGGCGGCGGCCTCCTCGGCGGCCCGGCGAGCGGCAACGGCGGCCTCCACGTCCTCCCTGCGGATACGACCGCCCACGCCCGTGCCCGTGAGGGTCGCGAGCTCGATGCCCGCCTCGCGGGCGAGCTTGCGGACGATCGGGGTGACGTAGCCGGAAGCGGCGAGTGCGCTCGGCGCGGGAGCAACCGGGGTCGCATCAGCCGGGGGAAGCGGGCCGGTCGGCTCGGCCGGAGCCGGAACCGGGGCGGCCGGAGCCGGAGCGGGAGGCGCCGGGGGCGCGGGAGGCGCCGGAACCTGAGCCGGCGCAGCGGCGACAGGAGCGGGGGGCGCTGCGGGAGCCGGAGCCGGCGCAGCGGCGACAGGAGCGGGGGCGGCCGAGGGTGCTGCGGAGGAGATGATCGCAACGGGCGTGCCGACCTTGACGGTCTCGTCCTCGGGGACGAGGATCTCGGCGAGGAATCCCGCCACCGGCGCGGGGACCTCGGAGTCGACCTTGTCGGTCGAGACCTCGAGGAGCGGCTCATCGGCCTCAACGGCGTCGCCGACAGCCTTGAGCCAGGTCGTGACGGTCCCCTCGGTGACGGATTCGCCGAGAGCCGGCATGAGGACCTCGGTGCCCGAGCTGGGCGCGGCGGGGGCCGGAGCCGGAGTCTCAGCGGCGGGGGCCGGAGCCGGGGTCTCAGCGGCCGGAGCCGGGGTGGAGGCCTCGGAGGGGTCGCCGATGAGCGCGATCTGAGTGCCGACCTCGACGGTCTCGTCCTCGGGGACGAGGATCTCGAGGAGGACGCCCGAGACGGGGGAGGGAACCTCCGAGTCGACCTTGTCGGTCGAGACCTCGACGATGGGCTCATCGACCTCGACGGTGTCGCCGACGGACTTGAGCCAGGTGGTGACCGTTCCCTCGGTTACCGATTCGCCCAGGGCGGGCATGGTCACAGCGGTTGCCATGGTGTTCTCCTTGGAGGTCCTACTCAGTTGTGTGCGTGGAGGGGCTTGCCGGCGAGGGCCATCGCGGCCTCGCCGATCGATTCGTTCTGACTCGGGTGCGCGTGGATGAGCGAGGCGACGTCGCTCGGGTACGCCTCCCAGTTCACCATGAGCTCTCCCTCCCCGATCTGCTCGCCGATGCGGGCGCCGATCCCGTGGAACCCGACGATCGGACCGTTCTCGACGCTCACGAGCTTGATGAAGCCCTGCGTTCCGAGGATATTCGACTTGCCGTTGCCCGCGAGGTTGTATTCGACGGTGCGCACCGCATCCCCGTACAGCTCCCGGGCCTTCTTCTCGGTGAGGCCGACGGAGGCGATCTCCGGCTCGCAGAAGGTGACGCGCGGGATGCCGGACTCATCGATGAGCGCGGGCTCGAGGCCGGCGATGTCCTCGGCGACGAAGATGCCCTGGAGGAAGCCGCGGTGGGCGAGCTGAAGGCCGGGGACGATGTCGCCGACGGCGCGGATGTCGCCGACGCCGGTGCGCAGGCGCTCGTCCGTGAGGACGAAACCGCGATCCATCCGGATCCCGGCCTCCTCGTAGCCGAGGCCCTGCGTGACAGGACCGCGACCCACGGCGACGAGGAGGACGTCCGCATCGAAGGAAGCGCCGGACTCGGTCGTGACGTGAACGCCGGACTCGTCCTGGGTGGCGCCGGAGAAGCGGGTGTTCGTGTGTAAGGCGATGCCGCGCTTGCGGTAGGCGCGCTCGAGCTGCTTGGAGACGGCCTCATCCTCATTCGCGGCGAGGTGGGGGAGAGCCTCGATGATCGTCACATCCGCGCCGAAGCTCTTCCACACCGAGGCGAACTCGAGTCCGATGACGCCGCCGCCGAGGATGACGGCCGAACGCGGCACCCATTCCATTTGGAGGGCCTGGTCGGAGGTGATGATCCGGCCGCCGATCTCAAGACCGGGCAGAGAGCGCGAGTAGGAGCCCGTCGCGAGGACGAGGTGGCGTCCGCGGAGCACACGGCCGTCAACCTCGACGGCGTCGTCGCCGACGAGACGGCCCCACCCCTGGATGATCTCGACATTGCGGGACGAGAGGAGGCCCTGGAGGCCCTTGTAGAGCTTCGTGATGACCGAATCGCGGTAGGCGGCGACCTTCGCCATGTCGATGCCCTGGAAGGTGGAGAGAATGCCGAAGGCCTCGGATTCGCGGACCGCGTCGGCGGTCTCGGCGGCGTGGAGGTAGGCCTTCGTCGGGATGCACCCGCGGTGGAGGCAGGTGCCGCCGACCTTGTCGCCGTCGATGAGGGCGACCTTCATCCCGAGCTGAGAGGCCCTCAACGCGGCGGCGTATCCGCCCGAGCCCGCTCCCAGGACGACGAGATCGTATTCCGGTTCGCTCACGAATCCACTCCTTAGTGACGGTCGGTGCGCGCGGGCCTCGTAGCCCCTCGCATAGGCCCATTGTCCCACTCGGCCCCCGTGATGTCGTCGGCTTGGACGCGGGAGGCGGGTGGAACGGCCCACACCGCAGCCTCGTCATCCGAAGGTTCTCCTCGTCATCGGGCCTTCTCGGTAGGATCGCGCCTATGAGCGACGCGCAGCAGACGAATCCCTCCCCGAACGGCCCGGCAGCGGGCGTTCCTCAGCCGGTCCAGGACGATCGTCCCCCCTCGCTCGGACTCGGGAGGATCGTCATGGCCCTCTTCTGGGCGCTCGGCGCCTGGCTCACCGTCGTCGCCGTCATCGACCTCTTCGAGCATGAGGACGGTCCCTGGGGCCCCTCGATCGTCGCCCTCCTCGCGGGGATCGTCTACCTCCTCGCCGCGCTCGGCCTCACGCATAACGGCAGAAGGATGCGGATCCTCGGGTGGGCGTGCATCGGAACGAGCCTCGGCGCGCCGCTCGTCCTCGGCCTCGCGGGCCTCGGGCTGCCCGAGCTCTCGGCAGCGCGCTCGGCATGGACGGGATTCGGCGAGGACTTCCACTTCCTCCCGCTCCTCGTCTCCCTCATCGGCGTCGTGTGGATGTGGATGTCGAATCCGCGCAGGATCGTCGAGATCGCCGAGCAGGTCGAACGCCCGTCGAAGCGACGCTGACCCTCTGAGGGGGTTACTCCCCGCCGGGGAAGCCGAGCTGGCGCCACGCCTCGTACAGGGCGATCGACGCGGAATTCGCGAGATTGAGCGAGCGCACGCCCGCGCGCATGTGGATGCGGAGGCGGGAGGCGATCCGCGGGTGGCTCATCGCCTCCTCGGGCAGGCCGACGGATTCGCGTCCGAAGAGGAGGCCGTCGCCGTCGGCGTAGGCGACCTCCGTGTACTTCGTCGACGCGTGGCCCGTGAAGGCCCAGATCCTCCCGGGGATCCGGGCGAGCGCGGAGTCGAGGTCGGGGTGGACTTCGACGTGGGCGAGATCGTGGTAGTCGAGGCCGGCGCGGCGCAGCTTGGCGTCGTCCATGTCGAAGCCGAGGGGTTCGACGAGGTGGAGCATGGAGCCGGTGCACGCCGACAGGCGGATGGCGGCTCCGGAGTTGCCGGGGATCTCGGGTTCGAGGAAGACGATATGAAGCACGGACCCATCCTGCCACCCGCGCGGGCCGTGTCGGGGTTCGGGCCCGCGCGGGCGCGGCTCAGAGGAAGAAGGCCGGGGTCGCGGGGATCTCGTGGGTGACGGTGAGCCGGGCTCGGGCGAGGGTGTGCCCGATCATGCGCCCCGAGCAGGCCGCCGGGGTCGCCTCGTCGTCGAGGCCGAGAGTGTCGAGGTCGAGGGCGTGGACGGCGAAGATGTAGCGGTGGGGGCGGTCTCCGCGCGGCGGGGCGGCGCCGAAGTACTCGGGATCGCCGTGGTCGGCGCGGATGTGGAATGCCGCGCCGTCGAGCTCGAGGTCGGAGCGGCCCGCCCCCCGGGGGAGAGTCGTCTGGTGGGGTGCGAGGTCGAGGATCATCCAATGCCACCATCCTGAGGGGGTCGGCGCATCGGGGTCGAAGCAGGTGACGACGAAGGAGCGCGTCTCGGGCGGGAAGCCCTCCCAGTGGAGGTGGGGGGAGGTGGAGCCGCCCGCGGCGGTCGCGGATTCGGGCATCGGCCCGCCATCGGTCATGTCCTTCGACTCGAGGCGGAAGGAGGGGACGGGCGGGAGGAGGTCGTAGGGGTCGGGTGCGGGCGGGCGTTCGAGCGGGTCCATGGCGTTTCCTCTGATCGTCGATGAGGCGGAGCTTGTCCGGTACCCCTTGAGTGTCCTCCTTTTTTCCTCGCCGGGTGCCCCGTGTGGGAGCGGGGACGCAAACGCCGCTCGGGAGTCCTACACTGTCGAACACCTGTTCGAGAGGGGGTGGGCGATGGTGAGCGGCGCCGAGGAGCGTCTGCGGCGCGCGCGCGAGGCCCTGCGCGCCGCGGAGCTCGGCACCGGGCTCCTGCGCGCTGCCGACGAGGAACTCGTCCCCGAGGGGCCTGCGAGAGGGGTCTTCCACGTCCCGGGGGGCAATGGCGCGCTCATCGCCGCACTCGCCCGCGCCCTTCCCCCCGGGGGGTGGGGCGGCGTCGTCGGCGTGCCCGATCTCGGCTGGGAGGCGGTCGGCCGTGCCGGGATCGATCTCTCGCGCCTCCTCGTCGTCGCCGATCCGGGGAGCTCGGCCGCGCAGGCGTGCGCCCTCCTCCTCGACGGCGTCGACGTCGTCTGCGTCGAGGGCGGACTCATCGAAACGCGGGCGCGCGGCAGACTCGCAGGAATCGCGCGCCTCAGGCGGCGCGCCCTCCTCACAACCTCCCCCTGGG
>CAZJTN010000074.1:0-5602 GCA_964548945.1 uncultured Schaalia sp. | reverse complement strand
GAGTTGCACCCTTGAGGTCGGAGGGAGCGCAAGAAGTCGCGGAGATCGTTTTGCCGTCTGCAGCGTACGTGATCTTCGCACGGTACACATCGAAGGTGGCGCCCTCGAGCTTCGCGCTCGTATCGGAGGCGATCTTCGTGATGCGGATCTTGCCGAACTTGGAGACGACCTCATTGGTGGGCTCATCGGGGTTGTACGACGGCGGAGTCGTCGGCTCGAAGTTCGGCTTCGTGGAGCCGCTTGAGGGCTTCGGGCCGGGGACGGTGTAGGCCCGGTTCTTGATCTCGCCCGAGTCGGGAACGGACTTCACGACGGCGGTGTAAGAGACGATGATCGCCGCGCCATTGGAGGCCGCGGCCTTGTCGAGACCGGCCTGGGTGAGGTACACGCGAACGGAGGTCGTATCGTCGTCGTTCACCTGGGACTTCACGGCGTAGTCCGTCTTGGCAAGCGCCGTGCTACCGAGGGTAACGGAGGCAACGCCGACGTTCTCAAGGTTCGCAGCGAAGTAGTCGTCAACCCAGAAGGACGGAAGGTCGTTGTGGTCGAGCTTCCCGTCGGGGCCGGTGTAGGTGTTCGAGCCGTCCGCAGGCGCCCCCACCACATCGCCGTAGTTCGGGACGTTGGTGGAGACCTCGTAGGTGAGGGTGTCACCGACCTTCGGCGAGGACTGCTCAGCGGTCGCGGTGTTGCCGTCCTTGACGGCCTTGTGGTTGTCGGCGATCTTGTCGTTCTTCGGGTAGACGTCGAGGTCGTAGTCCCAGGCGCTGTTCAAAGGGTCCGTCATCGGGAGCGTGATGAAGAAGGGCTTCGAGCCGGTGTAGCCCTCGGGCGTTTTCGTCTCGACGACGTAGTAGAGCGCGACCTGGAGGCCGGAGGCGGTGACGCCATCAGCGTCGGCCTCGGACGTCACGGTCTTCACGGGGGTCTTGTCCGTGGTGTCGAAGGTGCCCTTGGCGTAGGCGGTCTGAGCGGCCTGCCAGTCGGCGTTGGTCTTGAGGTCCTGGACCTTGAAGATCTCGAACTCGGCGCCTGCGAGGGGCTTCTTGCCCGTCAGGCAAGTCGAATCGACGGGCTGGCCGTCATTCTTGTTGCAATCCGCGCTCGCATTCACAGGGCCCTCGTACTTGTGGATCGTGAGGCTCGTCGACTTCGTTGAATCGATCGTCGAGGTCGTCGCGTCGGCCGCGAAGGCAGCGGTGCTCAGACCCATCGTCGACGCGACGAGGAGGGCCGCGGCAGCCGCGGTCATTCGTGCGGTGTGGCGCATGTTGTGGTGTTTCCTTACTGTGTTGCGGGTTCTTCTCGATGGGTGGGGACGCGCTCCGCAGGCGTCCCGGTCCAGGTCAGGCCCACCTCCGGGCGAGGCGGATCCTGGAAGTCGACAGGGTGGAGACCGCTGCGGCGGCCATGAGGGCGAGCCCTGCGAGCGCGTAAGGGACGAATCCCCTGCCGCCGGCTGCGGGCAAATGGACGGTTGTGGGGTCCTTGACCTCGAGAATGAGGGGATTCAAGGCCTCGACGGAGGTGACGCCGTCACTCGACGGATCCACCTCGATTCCGCCTGAGCTCGAGATGGTGAATCCAATCGGCGCCGAGAGGAGCTCGTGCCCCTCGGGGGCCCGTGTCTCGACGAGCCAGTACCGCGTGTCATAGGCGAGCGCGCTCGTCGTGAAGGTCGAACCGTCGCCACCGTCTTTGAGCGAGACTCCGCCCTCGAGGGGCATGGCTCCCTCTGAGGTGGGGTCGATGTCGTAAAGGGCGAACTCAGCTCCGGCGAGCGCGCACTCGGCCGCATCGGTATCGCAGTTCAGGCCCTTCTTCACGATGGTGATCGGAGTCGTCGCATCCTCTGGAGCCGGCTGGTTCTCGAAGGCGGCCTCTTTCGAGATGCCCGCGGAGTCGACACTCACCTTGAGGACGAAAGCGCTCTTCACATAGCCGGCCGGTGCAATCTGCTCCTCGACGGCATAGCTTCCCGCGGTCGGCACGGTGACATTCACGATGGTCTTTCCGTCGGGAGCCCAGGTCCTGAGGAATCCGCCGTCGACGAAGACCGGCTGCTGACCGAGCGAGATGTCGCCGAGAACGCTCGCACCCTGTTCATTGCGGATGATGAAACGCGCCTTGTGATCGGTGATCACCGCCGAGGGGTTCGTCGAATCAACCTTCGCAATCGACAGCGGGAAGCGATCGCCGGGCGTGATCGTCGTTGTCGTCCCCGTCGTGTTGAGGATCGGCTCGCCTTCGACGACCTTGCCGGGATAGCTGAGAACGAAATACACCGAAATCGGGGTCGAGGAATTGAGCCTCGTGCCCTCCTTCTGCCGAAGGACGACAGTTCCCGCGGGAGCTTCAGCGCTCGGAGCCTCGTACACGGCCTCGAGATTGCCTCCGACGTCCTTCTGGGTCGACTCGCCCGTTGGAGTGACATCGAATGCACGTGCCGCATCGATGAAGCTCACGAAGGTCGATCCCTCAGGGAGGATGTCGCGGAGCGGGATGATCGCGACATTCGAATTCCCGAAATTGCCATGCGGCGTGTAGGTGATGCGATAGACGAGGGACTTGTTCGCGAGGGTCCCGTCCTCGGCGATCGGAGCCCGCACCGAGTCAGCCCACGACGAGGTCGTGAGGTCGCGCACCTGCTTGGAGTACTCGGCCTCGTCGCCCCACGAGGTCGCCGTCTGCGTCGTCTCCGACCAGTAGAGGGTCTCACCGGTGGTGGCGTCGATCCTCGCGGTGTTCGAAATCGTCACAGTCTTCTTCTCAGTGAAGGGAAGAGTTTCCGCGTTGAAGACGACTCGGAGGAACGGATCAGAAGTCGAGGTATTGGCGTTCCTGTAAGTCGCGATGCCCTGCTGGGTGAGGCGCACGCTCAGCACACCCTGCTCGTCGATCGTCGCGGTGTAGTCGGCGCCCTTCGTCAGTGGGGGCCACCATCCGGAATAGACGATCAAGCCGTCGAGAAGCGCCTGCCGCTTCTCGGCTGACAAGTCGAAGACGGAGCTGTCGAGGGGATCGGAAATCACGACGGCGGAAAGATCACCGATCGTCTTCGTGGAGAACTTCAGTTCGTACTTCACCGTCGCGGTCTTTCCGAGCTCGACGGTTCCCCCATTGAGGAATTGGGAACTCTTGTCGAAAACGGAGGAGTCATGCACGCCTTCGTTCGTCGGCGGGATGACGACCGTCGTCTTCGCTGTGGTCCAGTTCCAGCCGCCGTTGAGGACGAATTGCGCGGTGTTCCGAACATCCCATACTTCTTCAGCGGTCTGGGAGTTGACATAGGGGTCGCCTGCGACCGCGGTGATGGTCGCCGTGACGTCGAGGGAAACGTCGGCGTTCACGGTGCCGATGTTGGCGACGAGGCGCGTACCGTCGATGCAGAAGGTCCGCTCGTTCCCGCTCTGAGAGAGCGATCACACCGCGCACTGATCGATGGTCGCCAGCGTGAGCTTCGTACCATCGGAGAGCTCAAGGGAATCACCGACGCTCCAGATCGCTCCCTCGGGAAGGGTGTCCTCGATGATGACCGGACTGTTGAGGGCGACGGACCCGTTTCTTGTGAGCGTGTCGTAGTCGATGGCGAGCGTGTAGGAGATCTCCTGGTCGGGAATGTCGTAGAGACCGACCGCGTTCTTCTTCGCTTCGAAGCCCTTCTCCAGGGTGATCGACGCGGGGGAGGCGGCCTTCGACACGCCCGTCGTGTCGAGGCCGGGGTTCGTGTTCGGATCCGTTGGATTCGGATCGGCGACCCTCACTGTTCCGATCGTGTCGGATACCTCGACGGTCCTGGGGACGCTGGGGTTCCACGGAGTGGGGATCGGCGTCTGGGCGATGTTCTTCAAAGAGTACGAGTAGGAACCGCCGTGCTCGGCTGCGAGGAGTTTGTCGTACTCGGCCTGGAATTGCTCTTGGAGTTTGAGCCGATCGGCCTCGTTTGCGATCGCCGCCGAGTACTTCATGACGAGTTCCCCGCCGGCGGGGATCGTCACGGGAATCGTCGCGGTCGTTCCGCTGATCGTCGGAGCGAGCGCAACCGTCTGGACGGTCTTGTTGTAGCCGAGAGAGTCCCAGGTCGTGAGGGTCCCCGAGAAGGAATTCGCCACGAAGCTGAAGGGGGCGGCGATGGTGTCGACGACCTGCTGATTGGCAATCCCCTCCATTGATCGGAGCGTCACGGAGAAGGGAACGGGCTTGCCGATGATGTCGGCGCTCACAGAGACCACACCGTTGGAGACGGTGACGTAGCTCGTCAGGGAGTTCCACTGATCGACGGTCTTGCTGGCATCCGACTGATTCCAGGTCCGAGATTGGTCGTTCTGCTCGCGCACGGTGACCGTCGACGTCGTCTTCGACTGATTCTCGAGCCACCAGGACACGGTGCGCTGTTCACTCCTCTCAACAGCTCCGGTGGATAAGGCGATTCCGATAACGCCTTGTTTTCCGGTGGAGGGGAGCGGGTCCTTGAAGGTGAAGGTGAGGGTGCCAGCGGCCTTATCGACCGTGATGTTCGCGATCGAATCCGCGTCACCCGCCCCGAGCGCGACATTCTCGATGAGGAGCCCGTCGAGATGGAGGACGACCTTCTCACCTGCGCTCACGCGGCCGGTGTCGTAGGTCATCGAGAATCGCGCAGTCCCCTCGCCGATGACCTGCCCGTCGGGGATGTCGAGGACGATCGCTCCCGCTTGCGCCGCAATGGTTCTCTCAGGCGAGGCCACTCCAACGCCGAGCACGGACAGGACGGCGACGAGGAGAAGGGCGAGATGCGCCCTCCACATCGAGGCCGTGCGAGCGAGGTGCTGGGGTTGGGACATGCGAGCTCTCAGGGGTTGGGGAAATGAGGAGGAAGACAAGGATGCCCATCGATTGACATCACGATGAGCGATCAGCCGAGTCGAGCGACGGAGGCTGAGCGACGTTGCTTCACAACGTTCACGATGTGTTCACCGTATACGGTCGAGAACGCTCTCAACAGCGTGCCTGCGTCACAGTGTGAGCGCGCACAGGCAGGACCGAGGTCCTCAGAGGAGCATGCAGTGGCAGATTGCCTTGAAATGACGCCCTTTGAACGGAAACCCGCAAGATTCTCAGAGCGGCGAGCGTCGCATATGATGTCGCCCACAAGCACGGGAAAGCGGCGAATACCTGGAGTTCCACACCAGAAACGAAGCGCGTGGAGAGGAGAAAACACGGGAACTCGAAAGCCGAACGAGACCCGCACGAAGACCCCTCAGCCCCACCCGGCAAAGCGGTCGAAGGGCCCGAAAGCACGCGCGCCCGGTGCACGCGCAACGCGCGAATCCACCGGGCCCGAGGGGAACACCCCCTGAAAAACGCAGAACCCCGACCGGTGGATCGCACCGAGCGGGGCCGCTGCGCGCCCGAAGGGACTCGAACCCCCAACCTTCTGATCCGTAGTCAGATGCTCTATCCATTGAGCTACGGGCGCATCGCCGTTTGGCTGACGCCAACTCTACGCGCTCGCCCGCGCCGAACACAAACTCACGCATGGGGCTTCGATCACACCGGGGAAAATCCGGCTCTTCGTAATCAAGGGTGTAGGTGGGGTCTGAAGCCGCCGGCTTCGAGCAGA
>CAZJTN010000073.1:3043-5605 GCA_964548945.1 uncultured Schaalia sp. | reverse complement strand
AACTCACCGAACTCCGCATGATCATCGAGGTCGGGGCCTGCGGTCTCGCGGCCCGCAATCGCACGGCCGCCGACCTCGACGACCTCGAAATCCTCCTTGAACGCACCTCGAGGGCCGAGCTCACGACGAGTGTCGAGAGGGCCGCCGAGGCAGATCTCGCATTCCACCGCCGACTCCTCCTCGCAAGCGGGAATCCCTTCATTCCCGTCATCCTCACCCCCCTTTCCAACGCCCTCCACAGCTCCCGTCTCCTCACAACGGCGAGCGCCCACGCGCGCGAAGCCGCCTACGCGCACCACCGTGGGATCCTCGACGCGGTCCGAGCGGGCGATGAGGAGGAAGCTCGTCGCCGCATGCGCGATCACATGGAACAGACACGTTTCGACCTCATCGCCGCCACTTCGCCCGCCGCTTTTGCGAGCGCGAGCGCCCCCGAGCGCATGTGACGGCTCCGACTCGATCAGCCGTGGCCGCCGACCATACAATGGAGGCGACCACGGCTGACCGGTCGCTACGAGACGACTCTTCGCGCGTTCCGCGCCCCGATACTGCGCGATCGGCTGCCACCCCAAGCCCCCGGCCTCGCCGGGAGGAAAGGCAGATCGTGACCGACACGACTCACGAGGGCGCTGCCGCGCCCGTCACCGCAGCTTCCACTCTCCTCGCAGGCGCTCGCACCGTCCAGGCGCCGATCGCCCTCGCCCCGCTCGATCCCGAGCCCGAAGAGAAGGAGGCCCCCTCCGACCCGGCCGACGCCGGGAGCAGCGAGGAGCCCCCCGCCCCCGTCGAGTACTCCGCCGGCGTCGTCCGTCTCGGCGACATCGTCCCGGTCGCCGTCGAAGCCGAGGCGACCCCCGACATCGTCGACACCGGCGACGAGGACCTCGAGCACAAGACCTTCGCCGACTTCGGCGTCACGGACCCGATCGTCGATGCCCTCGAGGACAAAGGGATCGTCCACCCCTTCCCCATCCAGGCGCTCACCCTCCCTCCCGCCCTCGAACGCCATGACATCATCGGCCAGGCGAAGACGGGCACCGGCAAGACCCTCGGCTTCGGCATCCCGGTGCTCGAAGACGTGATCGCCCCCGACGAGGAGGGCTACGACGAGCTCCTCAACCCCGGCAAGCCGCAGGCGCTCATCGTCCTGCCGACGCGCGAGCTCACCAAGCAGGTCGCCCAGGATCTGCGCGACGCCGCGAAGTACCTGAGCACGCGGATCGTCGAGATCTACGGCGGCGTCGCTTTCGAACCGCAGATCGAGGCCCTGGAAAAGGGCGCGGATGTCGTCGTCGGCACCCCGGGTCGCCTCATCGACCTCCTCCGCAAGGGCGTCCTCCACCTCAACGGCGTGGAGACGGTCGTCCTCGATGAGGCCGACGAGATGCTCGACCTCGGCTTCCTCCCCGACGTCGAGACCCTCCTGTCGCGCATCCCCTCCTACCGGCACACGATGCTCTTCTCCGCGACGATGCCCGGCCCCGTCGTCGCCCTCGCCCGCAAGTTCATGGAGCACCCCACCCACATCCGGGCCCAGGATCCCGAGGATCAGAACCAGACGGTGAACTCCGTCAAGCAGGTGATCTACCGGGTTCACGCGATGAACAAGGTCGAGGTCGTCGCGCGCATCCTCCAGTCGAAGGAGCGTGGGCGCACGATCATCTTCTGCCGGACGAAGCGGACCGCCGCCCGTCTCGGCGAGGATCTCAGCGAACGCGGATTCGCCGTCGGCGCCCTCCACGGCGATCTCGGTCAGGGTGCGCGCGAGCAGGCCCTTCGCGCCTTCCGCAAGGGGAAGGTCGACGTCCTCGTCGCCACCGATGTCGCCGCGCGCGGCATCGACGTTGATGACGTCACGCATGTCATCAACTACCAGTGCCCCGAGGACGAGAAGATCTACATCCACCGCATCGGCCGCACGGGTCGCGCCGGCCACTCGGGCACGGCCGTCACCTTCGTCGATTGGGACGACACGCCGCGCTGGTCGCTCATCTCGAAGGCCCTCGGGCTCGGCGTTCCTGAGCCGCTCGAGACCTACCACACCTCACCCCACCTCTACTCCGACCTCGACATCCCCGCCGGGACGACGGGCCGCCTCCCGCGCGCGAAGCGGACGCTCGCCGGACTCGACGCGGAGGTCCTCGAGGATCTCGGCGGCTCGCGCCCCCATGCCGAGGGGCGCGGTCGCGCTCACGGTGACAGGGGCGGGCGAGGGCGCACCCACTCCCCCGAGCGCAACCGGCGCGCGAAGGACGGCGATCGCGAGCCCCGCGCCGGGCAGCAGGGGCGCTCAGATCGCGGAACACGGGGTCGCGGTCGTGGCAACCACAGCCAGCCTGCCGAGGGCGCGCCGAAGGCGCAGCGTTCGCGGGTCCGCCGCCGCAAGGGCGGCGGGGCCGAGTCCCAGTGACCCGATTCCGTCTCCCCCCTTCGGGGGCTGCGACGTGAATGAACGCCCGGCGGGGGCGCCGCCGTGTGGGCGGGCCCCCCGGGGGCGGGAAAGGGTGCGGGCCCCGGGCGCCCCCCGCCGGTGGGGGGGCGGGTGGGGGGGATGGTGGGGCG
>CAZJTN010000073.1:0-3033 GCA_964548945.1 uncultured Schaalia sp. | reverse complement strand
CCCGTCAGTGCGGGGCATCGCCCCAGTCGATCGAGTAGCGCCGCGTGATCCCCGCGGTGCGACGGCCCCACTGAGAGGCGCGCATCCTTTCCTGGTGGGCCTCGAAGGCCCCGACGGAGTCGAACTCCTCGTCGACGAGCCATTCGAGGGGCTCATCAGCGGGACGGACCTCGAAGGAGAGGCATCCCCTCTCCGCTCTCGTCGCTTCGATGTGCGCGGGGAGGAGCTCGCGGACCAGACGGTCCTCCTCTTCGCTCGCGCACACGAGCCGCCCGCTCAGCCTCACCCTCGTCGTGGCACTCACGCCCGCCCCCTCTCCCCGGGGCCACCCCGGCTCACCCTCATGTGCGAGCCCCATTGTGCACGAGGCCCGCCCTCGTCGATGGACGAGGACGGGTCCCGATGCCGAGGAGGATCAGCGCAGGGAGGTGTGCCTCTCGATCGAGCGGATGCCCCAGACGACCATCGCGATCGTCAGGAGGACCGACACGGGCATCATGCCGAGACCGAGGATGCTCGCCTGCTCGCCGGAGCGCACCGCCGCGATGAAGTCGGGGAGCATCGTCGCCCAGGTGAAACGACCGGTCGTCATGTCGATCGCGCCGGGGATGAGGAGGACGCCGAGAAGTCCGGCGAACTGGTTGACGACGTAGAGAAGGACGAGGCCGATCGCGGGCGCCGCGAGACCGTACCGGTTCCACCGCCCCTGGGCGCCGATCGACAGCACCGAGGCGACGGGGAAGACGAGCGAGGCGAGCGAGAGGAGGATCCCGTTGACGCCGAGCCAGACGAAGAGCGCGGGGGCGGCCTCCACGTGGTCGACGAATCCGCGGAGCACATCGGACGCGGTGATGCCATCGCCGACAAGGGCGAGGACGATGCCCGCACCGATCGCCACAGCGCCGAGGACAAGCGCGAGAAGACCCGCGACATAGGCGACGAGCGTCTTCGCCCAGTAGAGCTCCCGCCCTCGCACCGGGATCGCGTGGGTGAAGTATCCGCGCGAGCCGTGCATGGTCCGCCAATAGGACATGGCGAGGCTGAGGAGCACGAAGGCGGGGACGAAGGCGCCGAGGAAGAAGAGCATCACGCGCGCAAGGTCGGAGACGACCGGCAGGTCGAGGACGGAAAGGCCGACGGAGGCGAGCCCGACGACGAGGGATCCGCCGAGGATCGCCCCGATCTGCTTGCCGTTGTCGAGGAGTTCTTGTCGGATGAGCGGGGCGAGCATCAGCGGTACACCTTCCTGAAGAGACGATCGAGGGACATGCCGTGCTCCTCGCGCAGGTCGTCGGCGTTCCCCTGGAGGAGCAGGCGACCGCCCTTGAGCATGACGACGTCGTCGAGGATGGGTTCGACGTCGGCGATGAGGTGGGTCGAGATGAGCATGAGGGCCCGCTCGTCGAAGTCGCGGAGGATCCCATCGAGGATGACGTCGCGGGCGGCCGGGTCGACGCCGGAGATCGGCTCGTCGAGGAGGTAGACCTTCGCGCGGCGCGCCATGACGAGGGCGATCTGGAGCTTCTCCCCCATGCCCTTCGACATCTCCTTGAGTGCGCGATCGGCGGGAAGACCGAAGAAGTCGACGGTCGCGCGCGCCTTGGCGGCATCGAAGTCGGCGAAGAAGCGGGCGAAGAGCGCGATCGCCCGCTCTGGGGTGAGGGAGGGGTCGAGGAAGTCGGCGCTCGGGAGGAAGGCGACCTCGGCCTTCGTCTCGGGCCCGGGTGCGCGTCCGTCGATCTCGACGCGCCCGCTCCACTCGGCGAGGACTCCGGCGAGGATCTTCAGCAGGGTCGTCTTCCCGCATCCGTTCTCGCCGACGAGCCCGGTGATGCGGCCGGGGATGAGGTCGACCGAGAGCTCGGTGAGGGCGGGGATGCGCCCGTAGGTCTTCGTGAGGCGGTCGATCCTCACGAGGGGGGTCGGGGTTTCGGTCATCGTGCGCCTCCTCGGGCGGATTCGTCGGCTCCGCCTTCGGCGGGCACGGCGATGTCGGTCCAGTGATCGGCGAGGAGGGCGGCGCCCTCCTCCAAGGTGAGTCCGAGCGCTCTGAGGACACCCGCATGGGCGCGGGTCGCCCCGATTGCGAGGTCGCGGCGGACGGCGCGGATCGCCTCCTCGTCGGAGGTGACGAAGCGCCCGGCGCTGCGCTCAGGACTCGTGAGGCCTTCGCGGTCGAGTTCCCCGAGCGCCCGCTGGACAGTGTTCGGGTTGACGCCCTCGGCGAGGGCGAGTTCGCGGACGCTCGGGATCTTCGAGGAGGGCGGCCATCCTCCCGAGGCGATCCGCGTGCGGAAGGTGGCGACGAGCTGGACCCAGATGGGCCGGGAATCGTCGAAAGCCATCGGCACCCCCTCACTCTCTTGTGTTGCTGTATTAGAACACTAATACAGTCTCAGATCGGGCCAACTGTGTCAAGGGCTTCATACAGTTGCCTCCCGCTTGCGCGAATCCGGGACGGCATGTCCCCCCATTGCCGAGCATGGTCCGCACGGCGGCCGGGCTCGCACACGAAGGGGCGCCCGACAGCGACGAGGGGGCGGACCCCGAAAGGTCCGCCCCCTCATGCGGCCGCCTCATCGACGCGGCCGACGGTCGTGTATCAGGCCTCGTCAGCCGGATTCGCAATCGGCGTCGCCTCGAGCTTCCACACTTCATTCGCATAATCGCGGATCGTGCGGTCGGAGGAGAAGCGGCCCGAGCGGGTGATGTTCACCCACGCTTTGCGCGCCCAACCGCGCGCATCCGCATGGTCGGCGGCCATCCGATCCTTCACCTCACGGTAGGAGGCGAAGTCGCCGAGGACGTAGTAGACGTCGGCGGGCTCGTACCCGGACTCGAGAAGCGACCAGCGCAGATCATGGAACCAGCCCGAGCCGTGATCGTCGAGGGTTCCGTCGACGAGGGCGTCGAGGACGCGCTTGAGACCGGGGACGTTCTCGTAGTGCCAGCGCGGATCGTAGGTGCGACGCAGCTCGGGGAGCTCATAGATCGGAAGAGCGTCGTGTAGGGAAAGAGTGTAGGATAGGGTGG
>CAZJTN010000072.1:1382-5626 GCA_964548945.1 uncultured Schaalia sp. | reverse complement strand
GATAATGAGCGGTGACTGGAGTTCAGACGTGTGCTCTTCCGATCTAGGTCCCGGATGATGTCTCGGTGGACGAGCGCGGTCTCGCGGAAGTACTCCTCGCCCTCGGGCGTGAGGTGGATGAGCCCGCCGCGCCCGTCGTCGGCGCAGGCCGAGCGGACGAGGAAGCCCCGCTTGACGAGCCGGTTGACGGTGTGGGTGAGCCTCGAGGGGCTGAAGACGACCTCGTGCGCGAGGACCGAGGGGCGGATGCCGTTCTCGCCGGCGCGCGAGACCTGGAGGAGGACGTTGTATTCGGGCAGGGAGAGCTTCCGGGTCTTCTTCAGCTCCGCCTCGATCCGGTTCGACAGGCGAGTGGTCGTCGTGAAGTAGGCCTCCCAGGCCCGCCCACGCGCTCCGCGTCTCGCCATCAGATGCCTCCCATGAGCTTCTCGAAATCCGTGAATCCGGGCCACTTGTCGGCTTCGGTCTCCGCCTTCTCGGGGTATTCGATTGTACCGGGGCCCGGGGCGCTCGCGACTGGGCCTTCAGTCTGGGGTCCGTTCACGCGCATGAGGAGTTCGCGTGCGCCTCGGCGGATGCGGCGCTGGAGCCCGTCGCCGCCCGAGGAGTCGGAGTCGGCCGCGTGCGCACCCCAGTCCTCGGTCGCCCCGTAGATCGCGGTCGGCACGGGGTCGGCGTGCTGGTAGGTGAAGAGCGGGCGCATCGCGACTTCGGTGACGAGGCTGTGGCGGGGTGTGCCGCCGGTCGCCCCGAGGAGGACGGGCGTGCCCGCGAGGGCGTCGGCGTCGAGGACGTCGAAGAAGGACTTGAAGAGGCCGGAGTAGGAGGCCTGGTAGGTCGGGGTGAGGGCGACGAGGGCGTCGGCGCGTGTGAGCGCGTCCTGGACTTCGGCGAGCTCCTCGTTCGGGAAGCCCGTGAGGACCTGGTCGGTGATCGAGCGGGCGAGGGGGCGCAGGGGGATGAGGCGGGTGGAGATCCCCATGCCGAGCGCGTCGGCTTCGGCCGCGAGCGCGTCGGAGACGGCGTGGGCGAGCTGGGCGGTTGAGGATTCCTCGCTCATTCCCGCGTGGACGATGATGACTGTCGTCATGTTCGGCTCCTTGTTCCCTCGCCGCTCAGGCGAGGTCCTTGAGGAGTTGGTCGGCGTGCGAGACGGCGGCCTCCTCGGATTCCTGCTGCTCGTAGAAGGAGGCGCCGGTGACGGAGTCCTCCTTCGAGGCGATGCGCACGCCGAAGGCGTCGGCGTTGCCGAAGGCTTCGCCGGCCTCGGTGCGGCGGCGGGCCGGGGCGGGCGCGGCGGGCGCGTCGGGTGCTTCGCCAAGGCGGAGGGATTCGCGGACGCCCTGCGCGCGGGCGAGTTCGCGGCTCATCTCGTCGCTCGCGCCGGCTCCGTCGCGTGCGGCGAGGAGGGAGGCGTGGGTCGGGGGCTCGGAGGGGACCTCGGGGTCGCGCATCGCGTCGAATTCGCGGCGCAGGACGGGGACGATCTCGCCGAGGAAGTCGATCTGTTCGAGGACGGCGCGCAGGGGGAGGCCGGCGTGGTCGATGAGGAAGAGCTGGCGCTGGTAGTCGCCGACGACCTCGCGGAAGCCGAGGGTCCGGTCGATGACCTCTTGCGGGGAGCCGACGGTGAGCGGGGTCTGGCGCATGAAGTCTTCGAGTGAGGGGCCGTTGCCGTAGACGGGGGCGTTGTCGAAGTAGGGGCGGAATTCGCGGATGGCGTCTTGGGAGTTCTTCCGCATGAAGACCTGTCCGCCGAGGCCGACGATTGCCTTCTTCGCGGGGCCGTGGCCGTAGTGCTCGAAGCGCTCGCGGTAGAGGGCGACCATTCTTGCGGTGTGGGAGGGCGGCCAGAAGATGTTGTTGTGGAAGAATCCGTCGCCGTAATAGGCGGCTTGTTCGGCGATTTCGGGGGAGCGGATGGAGCCGTGCCAGACGAAGGGGGCGATTCCATCGAGGGGGCGGGGCGTGGAGGTGAATCCGCGTAGGGGGGTGCGGAATTTCCCGGACCAGGTGATGTTCTCCTCGGCCCAGAGCTTGCGAAGGAGGGCGTAATTCTCAATGGCGAGCGGAATGCCCTGGCGGATGTCCTGGCCGAACCAGGGGTAGACGGGGCCGGTGTTGCCGCGGCCCATCATGAGGTCGATGCGCCCGTTCGACATGTATTGGAGCATCGCGTAGTCCTCGGCGATTTTCACGGGGTCGTTCGTCGTGATGAGGGTCGTCGAGGTCGAGAGCTGGAGCGTGGTGGTCTGGGCGGCGATGCGGGCGAGGGTTGTCGTGGGGGAGGAGGAGAAGAAGGGCGGGTTGTGGTGCTCGCCGAGGGCGAAGACGTCGAGTCCGGCTTCTTCGGCGTGCGTGGCCATCGTGAGGACGTTGGCGATGCGCTCGGCTTCGGTGGGGGTGCGGCCGGTGGTGGGATCGGTGGTGAGGTCGGAGACGCTCATGAGTCCGAACTGCATTTGGGGGCTCCTTCGTAGGCGATGACTCCACACTAGTACAACATTCAACTACTTTGAAGGGTGTTCGAGTGAATCCGCTCACGGAGCCCGGATCGGCGCGGGGGTGTCGAGGAGCGTCGCGGCTGAGCGAGGACGGGGGATGGATCGTCACGCGCGCCCGGTGCCCCGCCCCGCCCTCGTCCCCCCTTCTCATCGCCGAGGCCGGGGCGCTCAGCGGGAAAACTCGAGGGTGTTCGCGCGCCGCGCATTCCCTCTCGCCCGGCTATTCCTCCTCGGCTCCGAGGGGCGAATCGGGGAATTGATCCGGTGGTGCGCAGAGCGGCATTCATTCTGTGTTTTTCACATGATATTTCCGGGAAGTTCCTTTCGGGGCGCTTATTCGATTATCATTCGTGTGAATGCCGGTGCTCGAAGGCGCATCGGCGGAGAAAAAGGAAACACAGATGAAGAAGACCCAGGTCGTGCTCCTCGACGACATCGACGGCACCGAAGCGGAGGAGACCGTCTCCTTCTCCTTCAAGGGCGTCTCCTACGAGCTCGATCTTTCGAGCGCGAATGCGGCTGCGATGGCCGAGGACCTCGAGAAGTGGATCAAGCCCGCTCGCCGAGTCGGCGGACGGACGACGACGCGCTCGGCGCGCTCCCCCAAGGCGAAGTCCTCCTCGCGCGCCGGTGAGATCCGCGCCTGGGCCCAGGGGCAGGGCCTCGAGGTGAACGAGCGCGGCCGCATTCCGGCCGAGATCGTCGCCGCCTTCGAAGCCGCCCAGGCCTGATCCCGCATTCCCGGATCGTCGGCCCATTCGTCAGGGGCTTCTTTGCGAAGCCGGTCGAGAATGGAAGAATGAGGACATGACCTACACACTGGTGCTGCTCCGCCACGGCGAGAGCGAATGGAATGCGAAGAACCTCTTCACGGGTTGGGTGGATGTTCCGCTCTCCGAGAAGGGTCGTGCGGAGGCCGTTCACGGCGGCGAGCTCCTCAAGGAGTCCGGCGTCCTTCCGGACCTCCTCTTCACCTCGATGCTCCGTCGCGCGATCATGACGGCGAACCTCGCCCTCGACGCCGCGGATCGTCACTGGATCCCGGTCGAGCGCAACTGGCGCCTCAACGAGCGCCACTACGGCGCCCTCCAGGGGAAGAACAAGAAGGAGATCCGCGACGAGTACGGCGAGGATCAGTTCATGCAGTGGCGTCGTTCCTACGACGTCCCGCCGCCCGCCATCGAGGCCGGTTCGGAGTTCTCCCAGGACGCCGATCCGCGCTACGCCGGTGAGCCGATCCCCGCGACCGAGTGCCTCAAGGACGTCCTCGAGCGCCTGCTCCCCTACTGGGAGGGCACCATCGTCCCCGCCATCAAGACGGGCAAGACCGTGATGATCGCCGCGCACGGCAACTCCCTGCGTGCGATCGTCAAGCACCTCGACGGCATCTCGGATGACGACATCGCCGGCGTCAACATCCCCACGGGCATCCCGCTCGTCTACGAGCTCGACGAGGAGACCCTCGAGCCCGTGAAGAAGGGCGGCACCTACCTCGATCCCGAGGCGGAGGCGAAGATCGCCGCGGTCGCCAACCAGGGCAAGTGAGTCTGATCCACTGACGCGCTCCGCCTCCAGGCGGATCCTCAGAGCGCAGGAGGGCCCTCACCGTTCGGTGAGGGCTCTCCTCCTCTGCGTCCTGCGCGGGCTCGCCCCCACCGCCCACGCCCGTGCCTGCGCCCGCTCACGCACCGTTTTCCGACGAATGCGCGGGTTATTTGCGGTGTGTTGGTCGGGAAGTGG
>CAZJTN010000072.1:0-1282 GCA_964548945.1 uncultured Schaalia sp. | reverse complement strand
ACCGTTTTCCGACGAATGCGCGGGTTATTTGCGGTGTGTTGGTCGGGAAGTGGTGTTGTGGCCCGCTTATGCACCGTTTTCCGACGAATGCGCGGGTTATTTGCGGTGTGTTGGTCGGGAAGTGGTGCTGTGGCCCGCTTATGCACCGTTTTCCGACGAGGGTGCATCGGCCCCGTCAACGCGAGGGCCCCGAGCACTCGCTCGGGGCCCTCAGCGCATCGGAGAAAAGCGCGATCAATCGCGCTCCTCGTACGGGAGATTGACGCCCTCGACGATGAAGGTCACGCGTCGGGCGACGGAGACCGCATGATCGCCGAAACGCTCGAAGAAGCGGGCTCCAAGGGTGAGATCGACGACCTGGCGGCGAGTGAGCTCGATCGACTCATCAGCGACGAGCCGGTGCACCGCGAGCTTGTCATCATCGAGAACATCATCGAGGCGCTGGATCTCATCAAGGAGGCCCGGATCCTGAGTGAGGACCATCTGCTCCTCGAGCTCGCCCATGCGGGCGGCGGAGGCGGCCATCTTCTCAATGAGCTCGGCCGCCGGGTCCGCAATGAGCCGCGTCGGATGCGTCGATCGCGCGATCGACGCGATGTGCCGGGCGAGGTCGCCCTGACGCTCCATCGTCTGGGAGAGGCGGAGCGCGGAAATGATGAGGCGGAGGTCAGAGGCGACCGGGCTCTGGAGCGCGAGCAGGTGGAGGCACATCTCGTCGATCGTCCGGGCATTGTCGTCGAGGCGCTCGTCGGCGTCGATCGTCTGCTCCGCGAGGACGATGTCGGCTTCGCGCAGGGCCGTCGTCGCGCGGTTGATCGCGCGGTTGACGCCGCGGCCCATCCGCTCGAGCTCGGAGCCGAGCTGGGCCAGTTCCTGACGGTAGAGTTCGCGCACGTTCGCATCCTTCGTGAGGCAAGGGGCCGCAGGGCCCTCGATATCGACCCGATCCCACCATCCTTCCATGACGCGAAGATGGAGCGATGGTGAATGGCGGGTGAACGCGCGGCGACGATTCGATGCGGTGTCCCCCTCCTCGGCACCACAGGGGCCGGATCGCCCCCACTCGCCGATACGCTGGTGCCGTGCCCGAGATCCTCACTCTCATCATCGTCGCGCTCCTCGGCATCCTCGTCGGGGCGCTCGGCGTCGGCTCCTACCGCATGTCGCAGGCCCAAATCGACGAGGAGGAAACGGTCGAACCCGAAGCGACCGGACTGAGCCCCGACGCCCTCGCGATAGATCGGAAGAGCACACGTCTGAACTCCAGTCACCGCTCATTATC
>CAZJTN010000071.1:0-5880 GCA_964548945.1 uncultured Schaalia sp. | reverse complement strand
GCGAGGGGCCGCCGACAACGCCCGGAAGGGAAGCGAGGAGCGCGTCGTCGAGCGCGGGGTTCTCGGTGAACTCGAGGCGCGAGGGGCGGAGCGCGCCGAGCGAGCGGGCATCGCCCTCGGCGATGATCCGGCCGTCGCGCATGATGAGGACGCGGTCGGCGAGGCGCTCGGCCTCCTCCATGTAGTGGGTCGTCAGGAGGACGGAGACTCCCTCGTCGACCATCGCGGCGACGAGGTCCCAGGTACGCCGACGCGACGCCGGATCGAGGCCGGTCGTCGGCTCGTCGAGGTAGAGGAGCTCGGGGCGCCCGAGGATCGCAAGGGCGAGGTCGAGGCGGCGCTGCTCGCCGCCCGACAGTGCGCCGACCCTGACGGAGGCTCGGTGGAGGAGGTCCGTGAGTGTGAGGGCCTCCTCGATCGGGCGCGGAGCGTGCAGCGTGCCCGCCCACATCCGCAGGGTCTCCCTGACCGTGAGATCGGCGGCGAAGCCCGCCTCCTGGAGCATGATCCCAGTGCGGGCCCGCACCTTCGCCCGGTCGCGCACGGGGTCGAGCCCGAAGACGCGGACCGTTCCGGCACTCGGGGTTGCCATTCCCTCGAGAACCTCGACGAGGGAGGTTTTCCCCGCCCCGTTGACCCCGAGGAGGGCGACGAGTTCGCCCTTCTCGATGCGCAGCGACACCCCGTCGACGGCGCGGAAGGAGCGGCCTCCCCGCCCGTAGACGCGTTCGATTCCCTGAGCCTCGACGACGCTCATATCATCTCCCTTCTCTCGATGCTTCTCTCGATGACTCCATGCTCCCGGCGGTCCCGAAGCCGCGGTAGTGCGCGGTGTCATCGCTCCTCATGACGGAATGCGGGGAGAGGCCGTGACAGATGTCATGCTCTACGGGCGGAGCCCTCAGGCGCGCAGTCGCCGGCCGCGTTCGTCGATGCCGATCCACCGGTAGGCGATCGGCACCCATACCCACGCCCACACGGCGCCGAGGAGCGCGAGCGCGCCCGTGATCCCGGTCGCCCACACGACGTCGCGCGCCCACACGATGAAGGAGACGAGGAAGGGGCCGACGACCGTCCCGATGGTCGAGAGGGACTGCCAGACGCCGAGGAACTTCGAGCGCTCGACATCGGGGGACAGGTCCGCTCCGATCGTCATGACGATCCCCGCGCCGAGACCGTTCCCGAAGCCGATGAGGCTCGCCGCCGCGATGAAGCCGCGAGTCGAGGAGGTCGTCGCGAGGACGCAGAATCCGATGCCCATCGCAAGGAGGGTCGGAATGAGGGCGGCTCGGCGGCCGAAGCGGTCGGAGATCCGGCCCGAGGGGTAGAAGACCGCGACGTCGAGGACCGTCGAGATCGCAAAGGTCGCCGAGATCACCTCGTTCGAGATCCCGAGCTTCGTCCCCAGGAGGGGGATGAGGACCTGCCGGTTCGTCCGGGCGATCGCAAGGACGAGGACGCAGGTGGCAAGGACGAGGACGGCCCGCCGGTCCGCCTTCTCCCGGTGCGGTCTCACGGCGGAAAGAATCGGATCGTCCACCTCCCCGGCCCCGTCGGCGAAGGAGCCGCGTGTCGGCCGGACGGATGAGGCCTCCTGATCATCCTCCTCGGCGAGGAGGGTCGGCGTCGGCGCCGTGAAGGCGAGGACGAGGCCGAGGGCGACTGCGGTCGCGGCGGCCTGGAACCAGATGGAGCCGGGTAATCCCCACCACGCGATCGCCACCGCGCCGGCTCCCGGGCCGATCATCTTGCCGAGGCGGAGCATCCCGCCGAGCATCGACATGCCCCGGGCCCTCCACTGCGGCGGGACCGACTCGGCGACATAGGCCTGGCGGGCGAGCGACCACAGGTTCGAGGAGACGGCGAGCGCGAGGATTCCCACGACGAGCGCCGCCTTCGCCCAGGGGGCGTTGGGGGCGAAGAGCGAGGCGAGGAGGAGGGCGAGGGAGCCCTCGGCGATGAGGGTGCCGACGAGGAAGGAACGGCGATCCCCGATCCTCGAGATGAGCGCCCCGATCGTCGGGCCCGTGAGGACGATGACGAGCCCGGACGCGCCGGACAGTGCGGAGGCCCACGACTGGGAGAAGCCGAGGGCGAGCGCTGCGAGGACGACGACGGGATCGAGCGCCCCGTACCCCGTGGACCACACGAGCGAGGGGACGAAGACCGGCATGGCGAGCCTCGTGAGGGGGGAGCGGTGCTCGCGCGACATGAGTCCAGTGTGGATGCGCGGATCGCGACGTGTCGAGTCGCCAGGAAGGCGTGCGAGCAGCGACGAGCCACTCGGACCAGGGCCGCGCCCCCTTCGTGAGTCGCAGGCCACTGGACCCGATGGGCGCGCAGGCGCGCGAGTCGACTACAGTGAGTGCTCGACGTCGATCCGGCCCTGCGGCGCCCACCGGGCGAGGCGGGGGCATCACCGGGGAGTCTCCGGAAGAACGGGCCCGCCCCTCGAGGGTGCGCCTCACTAGACCCGGACGGGTGGGCCCGACACAGCCTCCAAAGAAGCGGCCTCGCCCTCGGGAAACGGGGGAGGGGCAAGCGGGGTGGTACCGCGGGTCCCGGCGTCGCCGGTCCTCGTCCCTGTGAGACGGAACGAACGAGGACACGATGACGAAGCACGGTTCCTATCCGCGCCACCGCGACACCGAGGTGGAGGCGAGCCCGTCCTTCCCGCAGATGGAGGGCGAGACCCTGGCCTTCTGGGCCGCCAACACGACCTTCCAGAAGTCCATCGACATTCGGCCCGCCGGGGAGAACGGCGAGAACGAGTTCGTCTTCTACGACGGCCCGCCCTTCGCGAACGGCCTCCCGCACTACGGCCACCTCCTCACCGGCTACGTCAAGGACGTCGTCGGCCGCTACCAGACGATGCTCGGACACCGCGTCGAGCGCCGCTTCGGCTGGGACACGCACGGCCTGCCCGCCGAGCTCGAAGCCCAGCGCATCCTCGGCATCGACGACGTCACCGAAATCACCCGCGAAGGCGGCCTCGGCATCGAGGCCTTCAACGACGCGTGCCGCACCTCCGTCCTGCGCTACACGAAGGAATGGGAGGACTACGTCACCCGCCAGGCGCGCTGGGTCGACTTCGAGCACGACTACAAGACCCTCGACCCCGACTACATGGAGTCCGTCCTCTGGGCCTTCAAGACCCTCTACGACAAGGGGCTCGCCTACGAGGGCTACCGCGTCCTGCCCTACTGCTGGCACGACCGCACCCCCTTGAGCAACCACGAGCTCAAGATGGATGACGACGTCTACCAGGACCGCCAGGACAACACGGTGACCGTCGGCATGCGCCTCACCGAACCCCTCCTTCCCGGTTCCGCCACGCCCGAACTCGTCCTCATCTGGACGACGACCCCGTGGACCCTCCCCTCGAACTCCGCCGTCGCCGTCGGCCCGGGCATCGATTACGTCGTCGTCCGCGTCGCCGACGACCTCGACTCGCCCCTCGCGGGCGAGACCGCCGTCCTCGGAAAGGACCGCGTCGAGGCCTACAGCAAGGAGCTCGGTGAGAATCCCGAGATCCTCGCGACCTTCACGGGCTCCGAACTCGTGGGACGGCGCTACCACCCGATCTACGACTACTTCGACAATGCCGAGCACAGCGCTGAAGGCGCGGCCCCCGGCCCGAACGCGTGGCAGATCATCGCCGCCGACTACGTCACCACCGAGGACGGCACCGGCATCGTCCACCAGGCCCCGGCCTTCGGTGAGGACGACATGTGGACGTGCATGGAGTACGGCATCGGCACCGTCATCCCCGTTGACGAGGGAGCGCTCTTCACCTCCGAGGTGCCCGACTACGCGGGCCTCCAGGTCTTCGACGCGAACAAGCCGATCATCACCGACCTGCGCGACGGCACCGGCCCGATCGCCCGGCGCGATCCGGCGATCCGCGCCGTCCTCGTCCAGCAGAAGTCCTACGTCCACTCCTACCCGCACTGCTGGCGCTGCCGAAAGCCCCTCATCTACAAGGCGGTCTCCTCGTGGTTCGTCAAGGTCACCGCGATCCGTGACCGCATGGTCGAGCTCAACCAGCAGATCACCTGGACGCCCGAGCACACGAAAGACGGCATCTTCGGCAATTGGCTCGCCGGCGCCCGCGACTGGTCGATCTCCCGCAACCGATTCTGGGGCGCGCCGATCCCCGTGTGGCGCTCGGACGACCCGAACTATCCGCGCGAGGACGTCTACGGCTCCTACGCCGAGCTCGAGCGCGACTTCGGCGTCAAGGTCGACAACCTCCACCGTCCCTACATCGACGAGCTCGTCCGCCCCAATCCCGATGACCCGACGGGCAAGTCGATGATGCGCCGCATCCCCGACGTCCTCGACTGCTGGTTCGAGTCCGGCTCCATGCCCTACGCGCAGGTCCACTACCCCTTCGAGAACCGCGACTGGTTCGAGTCGCACTACCCGGGCGACTTCATCGTCGAGTACATCGGGCAGACCCGCGGATGGTTCTACACACTCCACGTCCTCGCGACCGCGCTCTTCGACCGCCCGGCCTTCACCTCGGTGATCTCCCACGGTATCGTCCTGGGCGACGACGGCCGCAAGATGAGCAAGTCCCTGCGCAACTACCCGGACGTCAACGAGGTCTTCGACACCTACGGCTCCGATGCGATGCGCTGGTTCCTCATGAGTTCGCCCGTCGTTCGCGGCGGCAACCTCATGGTCACCGACTCGGGGATCCGCGACACGGTCCGCCAGGTGCTCTTGCCGATCTGGAACGCCTACTACTTCTTCGCACTCTACGCGGGGGCGGCCAACGGGGGAGAAGGCCTGGAGGCGAAGCTCCTCGACCTCGCCGACCCTTCGCTCGTCGACTCGCTGTCGAAGATGGACCGCTACCTCCTCGCGCACACGAAGTCCCTGGCCGACGAGGTGCGCGCCGCCCTCGACGCCTACGACATCGGCAAGGCCTGCGAGCTCGTCCGCGACTACATCGACATCCTCACGAACTGGTACGTGCGCACCCAGCGCCAGCGCTTCTGGGATGAGGACCGGGCGGCCTTCGACACGCTCTACACGGCGCTCGTGCGCTTCATGGAGCTGTCGGCGCCGCTGCTCCCGCTGCTGTCGGAGGAGATCTGGAAGGGCCTGACGGGCGGCGAGTCCGTCCACCTCGTCGACTATCCGTCCCTGCCGGACACCGTCGCCGATGAGGCGCTCGTCGCCGCCATGGATGAGGTCCGCGAGGTCGTCTCGACCGCGCACTCGCTGCGCAAGACGAATCAGCTGCGCGTGCGCCAGCCGCTTGCCCAGATGACGGTCGTCTCCGAGCAGGCGGGCGCGCTCGCGGCCTTCGCCGATCTCATCGCCTCCGAGGTCAATGTCAAGTCGGTCGACTTCCTCAGCCCGGACGAGTCCGGGCTCACGGTGTCAACCGAGCTCAGCCTCAACCCGCGTGCCTTCGGCCCGCAGATCCGCAGGCTCACCTCGCAGCTCTTCACGGCGCAGAAGGCGGGGGAGTGGAGCGTGTCCGAGGACGGGTCCTGCACCTTCGCAACGGTGATGGTCGAGGGCGCGCCCGTCGTCCTCACGCCTGAGCAGTACACGGTGACGACGAGCGTCGAAGCCGCAGAGGGCCAGGTCGCCGAGGTCATGGCCTCGGGCACGGTCGTCGTCCTCGACACCGAGCTCACCCCCGAGCTCGAGGCCGAGGGCTACGCCCGCGACGTCGTGCGCGCGGTCCAGGACGAGCGCAAGAACGCGGGCCTGCACGTCGCCGACCGGATCGCCCTCACCCTGAGCGTGCCCTCCGAGCATGCCGGCGCCGTTGAGACGCACCGCGAGATGATCGCCCGCGAGACCCTGGCGCTGTCCGTGAGCGTCGAGGCGGGTGAGAAGCTCGGCGTGAGCGTGGCG
>CAZJTN010000070.1:0-6054 GCA_964548945.1 uncultured Schaalia sp. | reverse complement strand
CATACGCGATAATGAGCGGTGTCTGGAGTTCAGACGTGTGCTCTTCCGATCTGCCGGGAGGGCCTTGCGATCAGATGAGGCCGAGGTCGACCATCGTGTCGGCGACCTTCTTGAAGCCCGCGAGGTTCGCACCCGCGACGTAGTCGCCGGCGACGCCGAATTCGTCGGCGGTGGCGACCGAGGCGTCGTGGATGTTCACCATGATCTGGTGGAGCTTCGCGTCGGTCTCCTCGAAGGCCCACTGGGTGCGGCCCGAGTTCTGCTGCATCTCGAGGGCGGAGGTGGCGACGCCGCCCGCGTTCGAGGCCTTGCCCGGCGCGTAGGCGACTCCCGCGGCCTGGAGCGCCTCGATGGCTTCCGGCGTGGTCGGCATGTTCGCGCCCTCGGCGACGAGCTGGACGCCGTTCGTGATGAGCGTGTTCGCTGCTTCGAGGGGGAGTTCGTTCTGGGTGGCGCAGGGCAGGGCGACATCGCAGGGGAGGTCCCAGATCGAGCCGCCGGACACGAAGCGCGCGGAGGAGCGCTCATTCGCGTAGTCGGAGACTCGACCGCGGCGGACCTCCTTGACGTCCTTGAGGAGGGCGACGTCGATGCCGGCCTCGTCGACGACGTAGCCGGAGGAGTCGGAGACGGCGATGACGGTCGCGCCGAGCTGCTGGGCCTTTTCGCTCGCGTAGATCGCGACGTTGCCGGAGCCGGAGACGACGACCTTCTTGCCGTCGAAGGAGGTGCCGCGGGCCTTGAGCATCTCTTCGGCGAAGTAGACGAGGCCGTAGCCGGTCGCCTCGGTGCGGGCGAAGGAGCCGCCCCAGTTGAGGCCCTTGCCGGTGAGGACGCCGGCGTCGTAGCGGTTGGTGATCCGCTTGTACTGGCCGAAGAGGTAGCCGATCTCGCGGCCGCCCACGCCGATGTCGCCGGCCGGGACGTCGGTGTCGGGGCCGATGTGGCGGGCGAGCTCGGTCATGAAGGACTGGCAGAAGCGCATGACTTCGGCGTCGGACTTGCCCTTGGGGTCGAAGTCGGAGCCGCCTTTGCCGCCGCCGATCGGCAGGCCGGTGAGGGAGTTCTTGAAGATCTGCTCGAAGCCGAGGAACTTGATGATCGAGAGGTTGACCGAGGGGTGGAAGCGCAGGCCGCCCTTGTAGGGGCCGATCGCGGAGTTGAACTCGACGCGGTAGCCGCGGTTGACGCGGATGCGGCCTTCGTCGTCCATCCACGGGACGCGGAACTGGAGCTGGCGCTCGGGCTCGACGATGCGGTCGAAGATCGCGAGGTCGGCGTACTCGGGGTACTTCTCGGCCAGGGGGGCGATCGTGAGGAGGACCTCGTAGACGGCCTGGTGGAATTCGGGCTGGGCCGGGTCGCGGTCGAGGACGGCTTGATAGACCGGGCGGAGGGTGTCGGACAGGCGGGAGAGATCAAGGTTGCTCATGCGCGAAATACTGTCAGCAGCCGGGGATTCATGGGATCCCCTTTCCACATCTTGACCACCGAACGACGCAAGCACCCGCAATTTAGCGTGCAATTGATCTTAATATTGCCTCTCCTTTACCTTCGCGTCAAGTCTCGTGCCGATACCCCGTCCGCGAGCGCCCTCAGGGGACGAGCGAAACGCGTGCCGTCGACGATCGGGTGAGAATCGGGGCCGCGACCCCCTGGAGGAAACCCGGAATGAAGGGAAGGCGCGCCCTCGCGGACACCGCGACGCGCACCTGCGCCCCCTGCCTCGACACCTCCACGACTTTCGCCCCCGCACCGACATCGCAGGTCGACGCCCTCAAGCTCTCGAGGGCGTTCTCGGCAACGAGCGCCGAGGAGTCGGAGGAGACGAGGAGGAGCGCCCCTCCCCCGTAATACGCTTCGGCGTCGACGATCCCCGCGGTCGCCGCCGCCACCCGATCCGCGCAGGCGAGGAGGCGACGGTCCTCGACGGCGACAGCCGTGACGAGGGCGGAGGTGAGGACGAAAGCGGCGACGATGAAGAGGCACGCGGCCATGAGGAGGCCGATCCGCCCTTCCTCGCGCGCACGAGAGTCCTCACTCATCGAGACGCACCCCCTCGATGAGCGCACTCGCCCGCGCCGATACCGGGATCGCGAGCCGCGCATCCACCCACCCGGGAAGGAGGGGGAGCGGGATCGACGTCGACACGGCGACCTCGACATCGGCGTCGGGGCCATGGCAGGTCCCGCACGCGATCGAGGTCTTCGGCGCGGACGCGACATGGAAGTCCGAGAAGGCGAGATCGATCTGGGCGAGCGCGGCATCATGATCCGTCGGATCCTCGGCGAGGATCCGCGCGGCCTCGCGCGCACCCGCTTCAGCGGCGAAGACACCGGCTTGAACCTGCCCGAGACCGACGATGAGATAGACGATCGGGAGGACGAGGATGAAGACGAGACCGATGAATTCGACCGTCGCCTCCCCGTCCTCGTCCCTGAGGCCCGCGCGCACAGTGGCGCACCTGCGATCCGGGGAACGGCGAGCGTCCCCGGCCCGCACCCGCGACCGCCGCTCCCCTCGCTGCGCCCCTCTTGCGCGACGCCGCCCGGTCACCGCTCCTCCT
This sequence comes from uncultured Schaalia sp., assembly GCA_964548945.1. GTDB lineage: Bacteria > Actinomycetota > Actinomycetes > Actinomycetales > Actinomycetaceae > Pauljensenia. The sequence continues at coordinate 3,488 of CAZJTN010000070.1, read as the reverse complement.
CAACGATCGAGGATCCCGTCACCGTGAGCCACCTCGGACCGAAGGAGGCGAGGACCGGGATGCGCGTGCGCGCAGTGACGACGAGGACCTCGCGCCCGCCGATGACGCGCTTCGACGTCGAGACGACGGGGTCCTGCGCGCCGGCCAGATCGGAGAGGAGGTCGCGCGTCCGGGCTGCCGCCTCGGCCTCGGAGCCCCCGAGGAGCCCTCCGCGCCGGGCTCCCTCGCTCGCCGCCGAAATGGCGAGGTTGCGGGTGTGGAGTGCGAAGCCGAGCTGAAGGAGCGCGAGGACGACGAGGAGGACGAGGCCCTGCACGAGGACGTAGGACACGAGCTCGGAGCCCCGCTCGCCGCTCGTCTGGGCCGCGTCGGGTGAGGCCCAGCGCTGCCGCGCGCGCCGAGCCGGGCCGTCGAATCCCATGGGAGCCTCAGATCACCGCGATCGAATCCATCGCCCGATTGAAGATCTCGAGCAGCCGCTCGGAAGCGACGCCCCAGATGAGGACGACGAGCGCGGCCGTCATGAGGGTGATGAGCACCCAGCCGGGCACGTCTCCCCGCTCGGAGTCCTCTCCCGGACCGAGGGCGCCGCGCACGGTGGTGAGGACGGTGAAGACGAGGACGGCGATGCGATCCATGGCGATTCTCCTTTCATGCGGGCGGCCACTGCCGCCCGTTTCCGCGTCGGGCGAGGGAGTGCCCGACCGGCCGATCAGGGGGTGAGTTCGAGGGCGAGAAGGCCCGGGTAGAGCGCGAAGAGGACGGTGACGGGAAGGATGAGAAAGACGACCGGCATGAGCATCGCGATCTCGCGCTTGCCGCCCTCCTCCATGAGGCGCTGGCGCGAGGCTTCACGAATGTCCCGGGCCTGATCGTGAAGGACCCGGGCGAGCGGAGAGCCCCTCTCGATCGCCGTGATGAGCGTTTGGCAGAGCCGATCGAGCGGCGCCGAATCGTTGCGCGCCGCGAGATCGGAGAGCGCCCGGGTCGACGGCGAGCCGAGGCGGATTTCCGAGATCGTCCGCACGAGCTCCGCCCCGAGGTCGGAATCCGATACGGTCGCGACCCGCTCGAGCGCGGAGGGAATCGACTCCCCCGCCCCGACGGCGAGCGCGAGGAGCTCGGACGCATCGGGGACCTCGGCGTCGATGCGGCGCTGACGCGCGCCCGCCCTCAAGGAGAGGAGGCGATCCCAGGCGGCCGCCCCCGCCACCGCGCCGACGCCCGCGAGGAGGCCGACGAGGACGACGCCCTGCCCTCCCCGGGCGAGGACGAAGGGCGTACCGACGAGCGCGGCGAGGGCCATCGCGCCGATCGCTGCGATCGCCTGCGCGAGCCGGAAGGCCGGCAGGTCGGGAGTGCGCCCGAGGAGGACGAGCCTGCGTTCGACAGAGGCGCTCGTCGATCCCAGCGATTCGAAGACGGCGATGAGGGCCGAATCCTCAGCGACGAGGGGTCGCGCATCCTCGCCGCGCCGCGGACGTCCTGCCGCGACCCGGGCGGCGAAATCCGGTCGCCTTCCGCGGATCGCCGCGAGCGCGAGGAGGAGGCCGAGTGCCGCGACAAGGCCGATGGACGCGGGGAGGAGGAGCTCGAGCGGGGCGCTCATCGCATCGTCCTCGGGTCGGCCGAGAGCCGTCCGACTGCCTTCATCGCGAGGTAGGCGACGAGGCAGATCGCCGCGCCCGACACGAGGACGAGAACCCCGCCCGGGGAGTTCCATGCCTTCGCGGCCTGCGGCTGGGCGGAGATCATGACGAGGACGAGCCACGGTGCGACGACCGCGAGCCGGGCGGCGTTCACTGTCCATGACTGGCGAGCCTCGAGCTCGCCCCTCACGCGCGAGTCCTCGCGCAGGAGCACCCCGAGGTCGCGGAGGAGGACCGACAGGTCGGCGCCGCCGACCTCGCGCGCGAGCTTGAGCGCTTCGACGATCCGGTCGGCGACGGGGTCGGCGAGTCGCTCCTTGAGGCGGGAGAGGGCGAGGTCGAAGCGCCCTTCCGCCCGGTAGTCGGCCGCGAAGGCGAGGAAAGCGGGACGCAGCTCCTCGGGACCGGACTCCCCGAGGTCCGTCAGCAGTTCGGGCAGGCCGGCGCCCGCGCGCACACCGGACACGAGGGCATCGATGACCTCCGGCCAGGCCTCCCGCGCCTTCTTCACCCGCGCCCGCGACTGGGAGGCGACGAGCATGGAGGGAATGGGCGCGCAGATCGCCGCGATGACGAGGGACACGGCGAGCACCCTCGTCCATGCGAGGACGAGGAGGAAGGCGAAGAGGACGAAGCCCGCACTCGCCCCGACGAGGCGCGCGGGGGTGAGTCCGCGGATCCGAGCACGCGTCACCTGGTCCGACCAGGCGAGATACCACCTCGGCGGCGAGAAGGTGAAGGCGGGCGCACCGAGGATCGCAACGAGGACGAGGAGGATCCCGACCCCGAGGGCGAGTCCGATGAGCGCGGCGATCATGAGGCCGCCCCTTGGAGGACCGCGGCGAGGTCGTAGCCGGCGCGCGCGAAACGCTCATGGAGTTCGACGGAGCCGCCGCCCCGACGCGGATGGACGCCGTCGAAGGCCCACAACTCCGAGACTTCGATCCGATCCCCCTCCACGCGCCCAGGAAGATGGAGGATCTCCGCGAGTCGGCGCCGGCCGCGCTCGTCCCGCTCGACGTGGCAGACGAGGTCGACACTCGAGGCGAGGGTGGGGACGACGAAGGAGGTCGTCACATTCTCCCCTGCGAGGAGGGGGAGCATCGTGAGCTTCGAGAGGGCCTCGCGCGCGGAATTCGCATGGACGGTCGCCATGCCCGGGACGCCCGCATTGAGCGCGAGGAGGAGATCGAGCGCCTCCGGACCGCGAACCTCGCCGACGATCAGGCACTCGGGCCTCATCCGCAGCGTCTCGCGGACAAGGTCGCGCAAGGTCACCTCCCCCCGCCCCTCGATATTGCCCGGCCTCGTCTGGAGGCTCACGCAGTCGCGGTTCGTCAGCCCGAGTTCGAAGACCTCCTCGCAAGAGATCACCCGCCGCGTCCTCGGGACCTCGGAGACGAGCGCGCGAAGAAGCGTCGTCTTGCCCGCCTGCGTCGCCCCGGACACGACGAGGGACAGTCCGGCGGCGACCGAGGCGCGGAGGAAGTCCGCCATGGACTGGGCGAGCATGCCCGCGCGGACGAGGTCGTCGAGGCTCCGGGCGCGCTGGACGTGCTTGCGGATGTTCACCGACCAATGGCGCCCCGCGACCGGCGGAATGACGACGTGGAGGCGCTCTCCGCCCCTGAGCATCGCGTCGACGAAAGGACTCGACAGGTCGAGACGGCGACCGGAATGGTGGAGCATCCTCTCGACGAGGTCGCGGACCTGCTGATCGCTGAGGATGACGGTCGTGAGCTCGGGGACGCCGTTGCGCGCGACGAAGACCCGTTCGGGGGAGTTGAGCCAGATCTCCTCGACGTCTGGCGCGTCGAGAAGGGGCTGGAGCGGGCCGAG
>CAZJTN010000069.1:0-6056 GCA_964548945.1 uncultured Schaalia sp. | reverse complement strand
GCGTCGGCATGGGTCTCCTCGTGGTCGGTCGATTGACGGGCCCTCCCACGCTAGCGGCACGATGGCTCACCGGCCGGGTTGGATGCGTCTCATTCCCTTCCCTTCGGCCCGACACGCCGAAGCGCCCTCGTCGATCGGAATCGACGAGGGCGGGGGCGGACTCGGCGGGCCGGGAATCAGCCGAGCGAGTCGGAGACGAGAGCCTTGGCGGCCTCCTGGACTTCGGCGAGATGCTCGGCGCCCTTGAAGGACTCCGCGTAGATCTTGTAGACGTCCTCGGTGCCCGAGGGGCGGGCGGCGAACCACGCCGACTCGGTCGTCACCTTGAGGCCGCCGATCGGCGCATCATTGCCCGGCGCGCGCACGAGCTTCGCCGTGATCGCATCACCGGCGAGCTCGGTCGCCGTCACGTCCTCGGGAGATAGGGCCGCGAGCTTCGCCTTCTCCTCGCGGTTCGCCGCCGCGTCGATGCGCGCGTATGCGGAGGCGCCGTGGCGCTCGACGAGCTCGGCGTGGAGCTGCGAGGGGGTCTTCCCCGTGACGGCGAGGATCTCGGAGGCGAGGAGGGCGAGGATGATGCCGTCCTTGTCCGTCGACCACACGGTCCCGTCCTTGCGGAGGAAGGAGGCCCCTGCTGACTCCTCGCCGCCGAAGCCGACCGAGCCGTCGAGCAGGCCCGGGACGAAGTACTTGAAGCCGACGGGCACCTCGATGAGGTCGCGGCCCATCGCGGCGACGACCCTGTCGATGAGGGCCGAGGAGACGAGGGTCTTGCCCACAGCGGCGTCGGCCTTCCAGCCCGGACGGTGCTGGAAGAGGTAATCGATCGCGACCGCGAGGTAGTGGTTCGGATTCATGAGGCCGTCGGGCGTGACGATGCCGTGGCGATCCGAGTCCGCGTCGTTGCCGGTCGCGATGTCGTAAGGCGTCTCGCCGGCCTCGTTCGGGGTCATCACCGAGCGGAGGGACGCCATCGCGTAGGGCGAGGAGCAGTCCATGCGGATCTTGCCGTCCCAGTCGAGGGTCATGAAGGACCAGGCCGGGTCGACCTTCGGGTTGACGACCGTGAGATCGAGGTCGTAGCGTTCCGCGATCGCGGCCCAGTAGTCGACGGAGGCGCCGCCGAGCGGATCGGCGCCGATGCGCACGCCCGCCTCGCGGATCGCGTCCATGTCGATCACCGTGTCGAGCTGCTCGACGTAGAAGCGCAGGTAGTCGAACTTCTCGAGGTGCGGATCGTCGAAGAGCGACGGGCCGATGATCCGCGGGATCTTGCGCCAACCGTCCTCGAGGATCTCGTTCGCGCGCGCGGCGATCCACGAGGTCGCGTCCGTGTCGGCGGGGCCGCCGTGAGGCGGGTTGTACTTGAATCCGCCGTCGCGGGGAGGGTTGTGCGAGGGCGTGACGACGATCCCGTCGGCGAGGCCGGGGCCGTCGGTGCGCAGAGCCCCGGGAGCGCCGTTCGCGCCGAGGATCGCGACCGACACGGCCGGGGTCGGCGTGTAGGAGCCGCGCGCGTCGATCTTCACGGTGACGCCGGCGGCGGCGAGGACCTCGAGGGCGGTGCGCCATGCGGGTTCGGACAGGGCGTGGGTATCGCGCCCGATGTAGAGCGGGCCGTCGTATCCCTGCGCGGCGCGGTACTCGATGATCGCCGCGGTGATCGCGACGATGTGCGCCTCATTGAACTTGCCGTCGAGGGAGGAGCCTCGGTGCCCGGAGGTGCCGAAGGAGACCCTCTGATCGACGAGTGACGGATCGGGCTCGATGTCGTAGTAGGCGGAGATGACCTCGTCGACGTCGATGAGGTCGCTGGGAAGGGCAACGGTGCCGGCTCTTTCGTGCATGCCTCCAGTGTGTCATTCGCGCGCGCGCCTGAGGGTCCATTCCCGAGGATCGGAACCCGCTGCGCCCCGGGAAGCCCGGGAGCTGCGCGGACTGTGCGAAGAAGCCCGATCGGCGCGCTCCGAACCGCTAGGCTGGGGCGTGCCGGGTCGCACAGTCGCGACCACTGATGTATTTCCAGGAGGCCTTCGTGGGCTGGTTTGACTCCGTCGAGCACAACAGATGGCTGTCGACGCAGATGCAGGCGCTCATCGCCGAAGCCGAAGGGGCGATCGTCCCCACGGGCTTCGCGCACCTCACTGTCGAGGGCGAGCCCGATCCGACGAGGTCGATCGATCTCGCGGTGACTGCGCGCATGCTCTACGTCTTCTCCCTCGGCGTCCTCATGGGCCTTCCCGGGACGCGCCGCTACGCCGATCATGCGCTCAACTCCCTCAGCCGCTACTTCCGCGACCCCGTCAACGGCGGGATGTGGGTGTCGATCAAGGCGGAGCCGGATGAGGAGGGGCGAGGCGTCCCGTGGGACGAGGACGGGCGCGTGAAGTCCCAGTACCACAACGCCTACGTCATCCTCGGCCTTGCCGCGGCGACGGTCGCGAATCGTCAGGGCGCCCACGAGCTCCTCAACGAGGTGCTCCACGATCAGGAGCGCCGCTGGATCGAGGACAACGGCCTCGTCCGCGATCAGTACGACGAGGCCTTCCAGGCGAGCGTCCCGGTGCGCACGAACGGCACGCTCCTCCACACGGCGGAGGCCTACCTCGCGGCTGCGGAGGCGACGACGGACCCCGTGTGGATCGAGCGCGCCGAGGTCATGGCCCAGTTCGCCCACCGGATGGCCGCGCAGCACGATTGGCGACTCCCCGAGTACTACGACGACTCGTGGGCTCCGCTCTCGGGTGAGCCCATCGGCCTGCTCGACGGGCGCCGCGTCTATCACGGCGCGGTGACCGGGCACGCGCTCCAGTGGACGCGCATCGCGCTGCAGATCCGTGCGGGTCTGCGCTCGCTCGGACGCTCGCAGCCGGACTACCTCTCCGAGTTCGCCCTCGAGCTTTTCGAGCGCGCCCGCGTGGACGGGTGGCGCCGCTACGACGGCGAGCCGGGCTTCGCGACGGTCATCGACGCCTCGGGCAATCCGGTCGTCGGTGAGGATGAGCACCAGCAGTGGGTCGTCTGCGAGGGCATCAGCGCGACGGTCGCGCTTCGGCGCGCCCAGCTCGATGACGGCGCGCAGCCGGGGGAGGTCGAGCACTTCGAGCATTGCTACCGCTCGTTCCTCGATTACGTGAACGACTACCTCATCACGCAGCCGGGCCGCTGGGTCCGCCGGCTCGGCCCGCGCAACGAGGTCGTCGTCGCGTCGAAGTCCTCGAGGTGGGACGTCTACCACGCGATCCAGGCGACCCTCGCGGTGCGCGTTCCGCTGTGGCCGCCGTATGCGGCGGCCCTGTCCCGCGGCCTTCTCGACAAGCCGGAGGAGGCGCCCTCGGACAAGAAGTCCTGGAACTTCTTCGGGCACCGCCGCTGATCCTCGGCCCGGCGTCGGCGCAGCGCGCCGAGGTCGGGTAGAATCATCGGGTCCGGAGGGCTGACCGAGCGGCCGAAGGTGGCGGTCTTGAAAACCGCTGTGCCAGCAATGGCACCGGGGGTTCGAATCCCTCGCCCTCCGCCACTCTTCTCTTCGGCGCGAGGCGGCCCCGTCTTTGGACGATCGGCGCTCGTGCCGTAGAGTTGACCGCACTGGAGTCGTCGCATAGTCCGGTCGAGTGCGCCTCCCTGCTAAGGAGGTAGGGGTGCATAGCCCCTCGCGGGTTCAAATCCCGCCGACTCCGCTCGGGGGAAGCCCCGGGGTTCCGAAACCGTTGGAATCCCGGGGTTTTCTGCTTCCCCCTCCCCGCCCCCGCCGAGAGCATTACCCGTCTCCGCCGAGAGCATTACCTCTGCCCGCCGAGAGCATGACCTGTCTCCCGCGGGAGCAGGGCCAGCGCGCGCATCACCCCTCCGGATCAAGGTCCGGCCCCGCACTCGAATCAGGTGGCCCGCCTCGCCGTCCACGATCTTCATACCCCGCGGGATCATCCGCACGGTGGCCGTGATGTCCGAGCCGTACCGGCGTACCGTGGACGCGGAGAGAGGGCGGAGTCATGCCGATGGAGATCACGAGTTTCGGACACGCCGCGATCGGCGTTCGAGGGGCGAGGGCGAGCCTCATCATCGACCCGGGGGCGTTCTCATCCCTTCCCTCGATCGAGTCCTTCGACGCCGTCCTCGTCACCCACGATCATTTCGACCACGTCGACCTGCCCGCGCTGGCGGCGGCCCGCCGGAAGCACCCCGAGTTGCGGGTCCTCTCCCCCGTCCCCCTCGCAGGGCTCGAGGTCGAGCTCGTCACCGACGGGGAGGAGACACTCGTCGGCGACCTGCAGGTCCGCGTCGTCGGGGCGCTCCAGGAGCGGGCGAGCCTCTTCGACCCGGAGATCCCCAACGTCGGCTACCTCATCGGAGGACGCCTCCTTCATCCGGGCGACGCCTATCAGCGGCTCGACGGCGTCGACACGCTGCTCCTCCCGATGCACGGGCCGTGGGTGCGGCGCAGCGATCAGGAGCGCCACCTCGCGGATTATCCGCCGAAGCGGATCATCCCGATCCACGACGTCCTCCTCACTAAGGAGGGGCGCGCATTCGCCCGCCGCAGCGCTTCCGACATGGCCGCGCGGATCGGCGCCGAGATCCTCAATCTCAGCGAGGGGGAGTGGCTCCCGCTCGACTGATCGAAGCGGCCGGCCCCCTCGGGCGGCCCGAGTAACGCGGCGCCCTCAGAGCGCGGGCACGGCCCTCGCCGCCGCTCGTGCGGCGGCGGGAGCGGCCGAGGCAATGGCGTCGAACTCCTTCTCGCCGTGAGCAGCGGAGACGAACCAGGCTTCGAAGAGCGACGGGGGCAGCGCGACCCCCGCGTCGAGGAAGGCGTGGAAGAAGGGGGCGTGTCGCCAGGTCTCCTGGGCGCGCATCTCGTCATAGTCGCGCAGCGGCGCGGCGGCGGCAGCGGGGCCGAAGGCGAAGGAGAAGAGGTTGCCCGCCCGCTGGATCCCATGGGGGACGCCCTCGGCGTCGAGGGCTCGATGGACGATGCCGGCGATCGTTTCCGCCGCCGCGTCGACGCGCGCGTACACGCCCTCGTCCGCGAGGCGCAAGGTCGCGAGCCCCGCAGCGGTCGCCAGAGGATTCCCGGAGAGCGTCCCGGCCTGGTAGACGGGCCCGAGCGGGGCGAGGAGGTCCATGACCTCGGCGCTCCCGCCGATCGCGGCAAGGGGCATCCCCCCGCCGACGACCTTGCCGAAGGTAAAGAGGTCCGGCCTCCATGCGCCCTCGCCCGGTGAGCGCAGGCCCCACCAGCCTCCGGGCCCGACGCGGAACCCGGTGAGGACCTCGTCGAGGATCATGAGCGCGCCGTGCGCCGAGCTGAGACGGCGGATCGCGGCGTTGAAGGAGCCGGGGTCGACGACGCCCATGTTCGCGGGCGCGGCTTCGCAAATGACGGCGGCGATCTCGCCTCCGCGAGTCGCGAAGCACTCCGCAAGGGCCTCCTCGTCCCCGTAGGGGAGGACGATCGTGCACGCGGCGATCGCCCGGGGGACGCCCGCGGACCCGGGCAGGCCGCCGGTCGCGACCCCGGATCCCGCGGCGGCGAGGAGCCCGTCGGAGTGCCCGTGGTAGCAGCCGGCGAACTTCACGACGAGGTCGCGGCCGGTCGCTCCACGCGCGAGTCGGATCGCGGTCATCGTCGCCTCCGTGCCCGTCGACACGAAGCGAATGCGTTCGGCCGCAGGCACGCGGCGTCGGACCTCCTCGGCGAGGAGGGTCTCGCTCTCAGTCGGCGCCCCGAAGGAGAGCCCGCGAGCGGCGGCCTCCTGAACGGCGGCGACGACCTCGGGATGGGAGTGCCCGAGGAGGGCGGGCCCCCAGGAGCACACGAGGTCGACGTATTCGCGGCCGCTCGCGTCGCTCACGCGGGCGCCACGGGCGGAGGCGATGAAGCGCGGCGCGCCCCCGACCGATCCGAAGGCGCGGACGGGGGAGTCGACGCCGCCCGGGATGATCGCGAGGGCGCGTGCGAAGAGGTCGTCGTTGAGGCTCATGGTGTCTCCTGGGGTCGGGGGCGAGGGCAGATCGGAAGAGCACACGTCTGAACTCCAGTCACCGCTCATTAT
>CAZJTN010000068.1:0-6065 GCA_964548945.1 uncultured Schaalia sp. | reverse complement strand
TACACCCTATCCTACACTCTTTCCCTACACGACGCTCTTCCGATCTCGGGCGAGCCCCGATGGGGCGTCGTCGCGCCCGTCGCCCGAGTCCGATCAGCGGGCCCGCTGCTGCGATGGCGGAGGGCATCGAGGGCCGCGTCGGCGAGGATGCGGCCGACCCGCTTGAGGAGGGAGTCGAATGAGCGAGCCACGAGCTGCCTTTCTGTCCGGTATCCCTTCGAGCCTAGAGCTTCGGGGCTGCGCGCGTCGCCCCGCCCGCGCATTCGGCCACCATCCACACCCGGGGGTGGAGCCTCCCCCTCATCCACAGGCCGTCTCGCCCGCCTTCCCCGAAGCGGTGCGCTGCGGCGAGAGTGAGGGGGCGGCGACGGCGCCGCGGACGACGGATCGGGAGGAGACCTGCGATGAGACGAACGACGTCAACGAAGGGGAGGGCGATGCTCGCCAAGGCGATCGACGCCGCGCTCGACGGGGAGCTCGAGGAGGCGATCGCGCTCGTCGCGCGCCTCATCGAGACCGGGCGCAGTCCCGTGGAGGAACGGATGGGACTTTACCGGCTCCTCGTCCAATGGAGCGCCGAGCTCGGCCGCTTCCTCGACTGCCGCAGATACGCGGCCATGGCCGTCGACTTCGGGACGTCCCACTTCGGTCCCCTCGACGAGGACGTCCTCGTCGCCCGAAACTCCGAGCTCTACTGGATGTGCGAGATCGGACTCGACGCCCTCGCCGCTCGCCGATTCCCCAAGCTCCTCGAGGACGTGCGCTCCTCGCTCGGGCCGCGCGCGCCCCTCGTGTGGGCCGTACGGACGAACTCGGCGATGCCCGCGAAGAACGCGGGCGACTACCGGGCGGCCGTCGAGATCTACCGGGGGATCGTCGTCGACATGGCCGAGCACGTCGACGCCGACGAACTCGTCTCCCTGACCGCCCACGACAACCTCGCCGAGGCCCTCGCCCTCAGCGGCGAGCACGACGAAGCGATCGTCGTCTACTCCTCGCTCCGCACGAGGGCGGAAGCGCTGTGGGGGAGCGAGGACCCGAGAGTGATCCGCATCGACTCCGAAATCGCGGCATCGATGAATGCCTCGGGCGACGAGGACGGGGCGGCGCGCCTGTGGGACGAAACTGAGGCACGGGCCTGCCGCGTCCTCGGCCCCCATCACCCGCGGACGGTCGCTCTGCGAACCCTCCTCATCGCAGTCGCTCTCGAGCGGCACGAGGAGGCCCGGGCCCTCGAGCTCTGCCGACTCCTCCTCGCCGATCCCCCTCCCCAGCTCGAGGAGTTCGAGCTCCGGGGTTACGCGCGCCTCGCCGAGGAGATCGCGCAGCGCATCGGAGAGTGAGCGGGCGCAGGGGCTCGGCCCCGCCGCCCGGGGCCGAGCGCGGACGGGCGTGCGGGCATCGGCGTGCGGGCCCAGGGATGTGCGCGACTTGGCGCGGGAGCGGTTGGCGCCGAGGGCTCATGGAATGGGACGATGGAGAGCGACATCCCCGATGGAGGTAGACGTGCCGATCCCCACCCCCGCGCAAGAAGCGACGATCCGCCCCGCGGCGACCGAGCAGCGGCGCATCCGGAATTTCTGCATCATCGCGCACATCGATCACGGGAAGTCGACCCTTGCCGACCGCATGCTCCAGCTCACCGGCATCGTCGGCCAGCGAGATATGCGCGACCAGTACCTCGACCGCATGGACATCGAGCGCGAGCGAGGCATCACGATCAAGTCGCAGGCCGTGCGGATGCCCTGGGCGGTCGGCGAGGACGCCTACGCGCTCAACATGATCGACACCCCCGGTCACGTCGACTTCACCTATGAAGTGTCCCGTTCACTCGCCGCCTGTGAAGGGGCGGTCCTCCTCATCGACGCCGCCCAGGGGATCGAGGCGCAGACCCTCGCCAACCTCTATCTCGCCCTCGAGAACGACCTCGCGATCATTCCGGTCCTCAACAAGATCGACCTGCCGGGCGCGCAGCCCGAGAAGTACGCGCACGAGGTCGCTCAGCTCATCGGGTGCGAGGAGGACGAGGTCCTGCGCGTCTCCGGAAAGACCGGGGAGGGCGTTGCCGAGCTCCTCGACCGGATCGTCGAAGTCGTCCCCGCCCCGAGCGGAGACCCCCAGGCACCGACCCGGGCGATGATCTTCGACTCCGTCTACGACACCTACCGCGGAGTCGTCACCTACGTGAGGGTCGTCGACGGCGAACTCCGCACGCGCCAGCGCGTGAAGATGATGTCGACCGGCGCGACCCACGAACTCCTCGAGATCGGCGTGATCTCACCGGAACCGACCCCCGCCGAGGGGATCGGCGCGGGCGAGGTCGGCTACCTCATCACCGGCGTGAAGGACGTCCGCCAATCGAGGGTCGGCGACACGGTCACCTCGAACGTCCGGGGCGCCGAACAGCCCCTCGCGGGTTACCGCGACCCGAAGCCCATGGTCTTCTCCGGCATCTACCCGGTCGACGGCACCGACTTCCCCGACCTGCGCGACGCCCTCGAACGCCTCCAACTCAACGACGCGGCCCTCACCTACGAGCCCGAATCCTCCGCGGCCCTCGGCTTCGGCTTCCGCTGCGGCTTCCTCGGCCTCCTCCACCTCGAGATCATCCGCGAGCGCCTCGAGCGCGAATTCGGCCTCGACCTCATCGCGACCGCCCCGAACGTCGTCTACACGGTGATCGCCGAGGACGGCACAAAGATCCGCGTCGAGAACCCCTCGGCCTTCCCCGAGGGGAAGATCTCCGAGGTCCGCGAACCCCTCGTCGAAGCGACGATCCTCACCCCGACCGATTTCACGGGCACGGTGATGGAACTGTGCCAGGAGCGCCGGGGCGCGATGAAGGGCATGGACTACCTGTCCGAGGACCGCGTTGAACTCCACTACACGATCCCCCTCGCTGAGATCGTCTTCGACTTCTTCGACCAGCTGAAGTCGAGGACCCGCGGCTACGCCTCCCTCGACTACCAGGAGAAGGGCGAGCAGGTCGCCGACCTCGTGAAGGTCGACATCCTCCTCAACGGGGACCGCGTCGACGCTTTCAGCGCGATCGTTCACAAGGACGCGGCCTACTCCTACGGCCAGCGGATGACGAAGCGGCTCAAAGAGCTCATCCCGCGCCAGCAGTTCGAGATCCCCGTTCAAGCGGCGGTCGGCGCTCGAGTGATCTCCCGCGAGACGATCAAGGCCCTGCGCAAGGACATGCTCGCCAAGTGCTACGGCGGTGACATCACCCGCAAGCGCAAGCTCCTCGAGAAGCAGAAGGAGGGCAAGAAGCGGATGAAGTCGATCGGCCGCGTCGACGTTCCGCAAGAGGCCTTCATCGCGGCGCTCACCTCCGACGTGCCGACCGGGAAGAAGTGACGCCTCGATGACTGAGCGCATTCGTCGCGCGGGCTCGGTGCCCGAGGGCGTCTTCCTCGCGCGGACGAAGTCCTTCACCCGCCGCACCCGCGAGCTTCCCGCGAACCTCCGGCGGACCTGGGACGAGCACGCCTCGCGCTATCTCGTCGAGGTCGAGCGCGCCGTCGGCTACACGACCGTCGCCGACTCGGTGCGCCTCGACCCCGCAGAGCTCTTTGGCCGCCGCGCACCGCTGACGATCGAGATCGGCTCGGGGACGGGCGAGCAGATCGTCGCCGCGGCGGCGTCCCATCCCGAGCGCGACTACCTCGCCTTCGAGGTGTGGGTGCCGGGCATCGCGAAACTCGTCTCGAAGGCCGTGGCTGCAGGGGTCGGCAACATCCGCGTCGTCGAAGCGGACGCCCAGCTCGCACTCCCGATCGTCTTCGAGGAGGCCGTGGCCGCAGAGGTGTGGACATTCTTCCCCGACCCCTGGCGCAAGGCCCGTCACCGCAAGCGCCGACTCGTCTGCGACTCCTTCGCCCCCGAGGTCGCCCGCGTCCTCGAGGACGGGGGAGTATGGAGGCTCGCGACCGACTGGGACGATTACGCGTGGCAGATGCGCGACGTCATCGAGGCCTGCGAGCTCTTCGAGAACCCGCACGAGGGGGAGCGCCCCGACCCGAAGGACCCCGAGCCGGAGCGGGGAGGCTTCGCACCGCGATTCGCCGGGCGCATCGTCACCCACTTCGAGACCCGCGGCCTCGACGCGGGGCGCGTCGCCCACGACCTCCTCGCCGTGCGCATCCCGAGGCTCGAGGGCGGGGCGGGCGCGGAGCGGGCCGGGGAATGAGCCCCGCCCAGCCCGAGGGGATCGCCTGGCCCGAGGACGGGCGCCTCGTCTCCGAACTCGCCGAGCCGCAGTCGCAGCGTCCGCTCTCCCTCTACGTCCACGTCCCCTTCTGCTCAGTGCGCTGCGGGTACTGCGATTTCAACACCTACACGGTCGGTTTCGGCCCCGGAGCCCGTCCCGGCGACTACGCGCGGACGATCCGCGCGGAGGCTGAACTCGCCAGCCGCGTCCTCGTCGACGCCGGCTGGACGTCGAGGGAGGCGAGCACGGTCTTCCTCGGGGGCGGCACGCCCACCCTCCTCGACCCGGACGAGCTCGCCCGGATCCTCTCGGACTTGCGCTCGATCATCGGCATCGCCCCCGGCGCGGAGGTGACCGTCGAGGCGAACCCGGATTCCGTCGACGCGGCCGCGCTCGCGGCCCTGGCCGCGGCCGGCGTGACGCGGGTGTCCTTCGGCATGCAGTCCGCGGTGCCCTCCGTCCTCGCCACCCTCGATCGCACCCACGATCCGGCGCGCGTCCCCGAGGTCGTCGCCGCGGCCAAGGACCTCGGGCTCGAGACCTCCCTCGATCTCATCTACGGCGCGCCGGGCGAGAGCCTCGAGGAGTGGAGGCGCTCCCTCGACGCGGCGATCGCGCTGGAGCCCGGGCACATCTCCGCCTACGCCCTCGTCATCGAGGAGGGGACGAAGATGGGCGCGATGCTCGCGCGAGGGGAGCTCCTCGCGCCCGATCCGGACGATGAAGCCGCGAAGTACGAGCTCGCCGATGAACTCCTCGCGGGTGCGGGCTACCGGTGGTACGAGATCTCGAACTTCGCCCTTCCCGACGCCGACGAGATCGACGCGCCCGCCTCAGCTCTGCGCCGTGCATCGGCGCATAATCTCGCGTACTGGCGCGATGCGGACTGGTGGGGATTCGGGCCGGGAGCGCACTCCCACCTCGGCCGCTACCGATGGTGGAACGTCAAGCACCCGGGTGCCCATGCAGGCCGACTCGCCGCGGGGAAGAGCCCGGCGGCTGCGGGCGAGATCCTCGATGAGGAGTCGCGGCGCCTTGAAGCGGTGATGCTCGGCATCCGCATCGCTGAGGGCATCGCGATCGGCGAGGCCCTTGAACCGGACGTCGTGCCCGCGCTCATCTCAGAAGGACTCATTGACGGACGCGCGGCCCTTGACGGTCGGATCGTCCTCACCCTACGGGGACGTCTCCTCGCCGATCGGGTGACCGGAGAGCTCATGGGGTTCTAAGACCTCTGCCGCCCACAGCCCGGCGGGGAGTGCGAGCCTGAGGAGAGGCTCAGCTCAGGCGCGGGCGGGCGCCAGCCCGCGCGCCTTGGAAACCCGACGACTAAAATGGGGGAATACGGCCCGCGACGCGAGGTCCGGGCCGGAACATCGAGGAGGACAGTGATGAGTCAGGACCGCGGACCCGCGCCCTACGTCGTCAACATCGAGAAGGCGACGCTCGAGAACACGAACTACCGGACGACCCTGTGGACGGGTGTGAATCTTCAGCTCACCGTCATGAGCATCCAGCCCGGACACGACATCGGCCTCGAGATCCACGAGGACCACGACCAGTTCCTCCGCATCGAGTCCGGCTCCGGGCTCGTGCAGATGGGACCGGCGAAAGACGATCTCAGCTTCGAGGTCGAGGCGCACGACGATGACGCGATCTTCATCCCGGCCGGCACCTGGCACAACGTGACGGCGATCGGCGATGCGCCGATGAAGGTCTACTCGATCTACGCCCCGCCGGAGCATCCGCACGGCACGGTCCACGTCACCTATGAGGACGCGATGGCCGCCGAACACGACGAGGCCTGAGCCTGAGGCGGGCGCGACAGGGGCGGAGGGGGAGCACGATC
>CAZJTN010000067.1:0-6095 GCA_964548945.1 uncultured Schaalia sp. | reverse complement strand
GAACTGCTTAGTCGAGCAGGTGCTCGACCTCGTGGCTGTCCTCGGAGTCGGCCCCCGACAGGACCCGCATGTCGAGGCCGTCGAGATTCTCGTCGACGTCCACGCGGACCCGTGAGCCGTCGGCGATCTCGCCTGCGAGGAGCATCTTCGCCAGGCGGTCGCCGATCTCCTTCTGAATGACGCGGCGCAGCGGACGCGCGCCGTACGCCGGGTCGTAGCCGACACGAGTGAGCCACCCGCGGGCCGGCTCGGTGACCTCGAGGGAGATCCTGCGATCGCCGAGGCGGCGGCCGAAGTCGGCGACCATGAGGTCGACGATCCCGGCGAGGTCGTCGGCGCTCAGCGGATCGAACATCACCGTCTCATCGAGGCGGTTGAGGAACTCCGGCTTGAAACTCCGCCTCACGATCTCCATCACGGCGGCGCGGCGCTCGTCCTCGGGAAGATCCTGATCAGCGAGGAATTGGGATCCGAGATTCGAGGTGAGGATGAGGATCGTGTTGCGGAAGTCCACGGTCCTCCCCTGCCCGTCGGTCAGACGCCCGTCGTCGAGGACCTGGAGGAGGATGTCGAAGACCTCGGGGTCCGCCTTCTCGATCTCGTCGAGGAGGATCACCGAATAGGGGCGCCGGCGAACGGCCTCGGTGAGTTGGCCGCCCTGCTCGTAGCCGACGTACCCCGGAGGGGCGCCGACGAGTCGGGCGACGGAGTGCTTCTCGGAGTACTCCGACATGTCGATGCGGATCATCGCCCGCTCGTCGTCGAAGAGGAACTCCGCGAGCGACTTCGCGAGTTCGGTCTTGCCGACGCCGGTCGGACCGAGGAAGAGGAAGGACCCATCGGGGCGGTTCGGGTCGGCGATGCCCGCACGCGAGCGGCGCACCGCGTCGGCGACGGCGGTGACGGCGCTCTTCTGCCCGACGAGGCGGTGTCCGATCTCTTCTTCCATGTGGAGGAGTTTGTCGGTCTCCGTTTGGAGGAGCTTGCCGGTAGGGATGCCCGTCCAGGATTCGACGACCTCGGCGATCTCGGCGGGTCCGACCTTCTCGGCGATCATCGGGGTGAGCGGGTCGTCCGCCGCGTCGGCGGCGGCTTCGGCCTCGGCGATCTGGCGTTCGACGGCGGGGATCTCGCCGTTCTGGAGGCGACCGGCCTCCTCCCAGCGGTTCTCGCGGATCGCGAGGTCGAGCTGGGTGCGCAGGTCGTCGAGGCGGACGCGCAGGTCGCCGACCTTGTTGTGCCCGGCCTTCTCGGCCTCCCATCGACTCGTCAGGGCGTTGAGTTCCTCCTGCTTGTCGGCGAGGTCGGCGCGGAGCTTGCCGAGGCGGTCCTGGGTCGCCTCGTCCTTGAGATCCGGGTCGGATTCGTCGAGGTAGGACTCCTCCATGCGGAGGCGGTCGACCTGGCGGCGGAGCTCGTCGATCTCGATGGGGCTCGAGTCGAGCTCCATGCGGAGCCGGGATGCGGCCTCGTCGATGAGATCGATCGCCTTGTCGGGGAGCTGACGGCCGGAGATGTAGCGGTCGGAGAGTTGGGCGGCGGCGACGAGGGCGCCGTCGGAGATCGTCACCTTGTGGTGGGCCTCGTACTTGGGGGCGATGCCGCGCAGAATCGCGACCGTGTCCTCGACGCTCGGTTCGCCGACGAAGACCTGCTGGAAGCGTCGTTCGAGGGCAGGGTCCTTCTCAATGTGCTCGCGGTACTCGTCGAGGGTCGTCGCTCCGACCATGCGGAGTTCGCCGCGAGCGAGCATCGGCTTGAGCATGTTGCCCGCGTCCATCGAGCCCTCGGCCCCGGCGCCGGCGCCGACGACCGTGTGAACCTCGTCGATGAAGGTGATGATCTGACCGTCGGAGCGCTGAATCTCCGCGAGAACGGCCTTGAGGCGCTCCTCGAATTCGCCGCGGTACTTCGCGCCCGCGACCATCGAGGCGATGTCGAGGGCGACGAGGCGCTTATCGCGGAGAGACTCGGGGACGTCTCCGGCGACGATGCGCTGGGCGAGGCCTTCGACGACGGCGGTCTTGCCGACGCCCGGTTCGCCGATGAGGACGGGGTTGTTCTTCGTGCGGCGCGAGAGGACCTGGACGACGCGGCGGATCTCCGCGTCGCGCCCGATGACGGGGTCGAGCTTGCCCTCGCGGGCGACCTCGGTGAGGTCGCGCCCGTACTTGGACAGGGCTTCGAAGGAGCCTTCAGGGTCGGGGGAGGTGACGGGTTCGGGGCGGAGCTTGACGAGGGCCTCGCGCAGGGCGTCCGCGCCTGCTCCGGCTCCACTGAGGATCCTTCCGGCTTCGCTCGTCGATGCGGCGAGGGCGATGAGGAGGTGCTCGGTCGAGACGTAGGCGTCGCCGCCCTCGCTCGCGAGTTTCTGCGCGGCGGTCACGACCTCGACGAGGGCGCGCGAGGTCTGGGGCTGGGCGGCGGTCGCACCCTGCGCGGTGGGGAGGGCGACGAGGGCGGTGCGGGTGCGCGCTCCGATGCTGCGCCGGTCAGCGCCGACGGAGTCGATGAGCGAGGTCGCGATGCCCTCGTTCTGTTCGAGGAGGGCCTCAAGGAGGTGGAGGGGTTCGACATTCGGGTTGCCTGCAGCGCGTGCGGCCTCGATGGCGGAACCGATGGCCGCTTGGGCCTTCGTCGTGAATTCAGTGGTCATTGTCGTGTCCTTACGCGCCGGACTCCCGGCGCACTCGTGCGGCCCAGGTCATCACCTTGAGTCCGCTCGCCTCAACTTTCTGAATTTGAGTCTACTACGCTCAACTCTGGGTGTCGCGGGGAATCGTCAGAAATCACGAGGAAGTACCTGGAGCGGAGCACGCGCACCTGGACAACGCGGACGCGGGAAAGACGGGAACGGCGTCCGAGCGATCCGCTCGGACGCCGTCCGCCCGTGATGCCGCGGGGCGCACCGCCCCGAACAGGGCCTCAGCCCTCGTCCTCGTCTGCGCCCTCAGCGCGCCCGAAGGCCTCGTCGAGCTCGGCGAAGAACTGGAGGATCGTCCCGATCGCGCAACGGAACTGGAGGACGAGCTGGGCATCCGTGACACCCGGCTCGAAGTCGATATTGAGCTCGGCCATCACCTGGAGGGCATCACCCTCGACCTCCCGGAAGTAGCACTTCGGCCACAGGTGATCGCGATGCCACTCCTCGATGAGGAAGAGGAGCTCCGAGCGGGCCTCCCTCGGCAGGACGCCATGGCGGAAGGCGACGATGTTGAGGACCTCATGCTGCGCCCCCGCGAGGCGGAAGAAGACCATGTGGCCGTCCCAGCCCGAGGCGATGTCGCCCTCGTCGTCGAGCTCCCACTTCCATCCCTGGGAGTCGAAGAGGAGGCCCATCCGCTCGATCGAGATCGGGCGGAGCTCCTCGTTGTCGAGGGCGCGGCCCGCAGCCTCGAGCGCGGAGGCACCATCGACCGGATCCTCGCCCGCGCTCCTCGCGGCCGTCTCCCCTTCCGCCAGGCGTCGATTCGCTTCACGGAAGCGCCCGGAAAGCCATCCGAAGATCCCCTTCACAGTCCGAGCCTTTCGATGAGAGCGTCGAAGAAACCGCCAGCGGTCCCGAGGGCGCAGTCGATGTGCTGAAGAAGCTGGGCATCGGAGGCCCCGTACTGCCAATCGACGGTGTTCTCCACCTGGATGCGCAGCTCACCCGAATCGGTCACCCGATGGGCGACCTTCGGCCAGAGCTTGTCATGATGCCAGGCGAGGATGAATTCGCGGACCTCATCGAGCCGCTCCATCGAGATCGAGCGGTTGCAAGTCCCGTAGATCTGGAGGATCGACTTCTCCTGGCCGACGAGCATGAAATAGAAGGTATTGCCGTCCCAGATGCCCCCAAGATCGCCCTCGTTGTCGACGAACCAGTTCCATCCCCGGGAGTCGAGGATGGCCTTGAGGCGTTCCTGGGTGACGGCGGGCGTCGCCGAGGAGGGCGCCGGGCGCGGGCGCTCGGCCCCGTTCGAACGCGAGGGCGCTTCCATGTCTGCCTGCTCCTTCATCGGTCGGCTTCCTCCGAGGATAGCGGCGACTGCCCTCGTTTCCGCACCGGAACCGCGCACCGGGCCCCGGTCCTCGGCGGAGGAGGAGGGTTCAGACGCAGCATCCCCGCCGGTCGCGCGCCGCTTCAGTTCTGCCGCGCCGCAGTTTCGATATCCGCCTTCGCGAAGGCGAGGAGGCGCACCGCCTCGATGGCGGTCTGAGCCGGATCCTCGGACCAGCCCTGATCGGGCGGCGCGACGAAGGCCTCATGGGTCGCCTGCGCAAAGGACTTCGCCGGGGCGAACTCGGGCGCGACGGGCTCGCCCTCGCGCAGGCGGATGCCGATCCGCGCCCTCCCGCGACTGCCGGGCCCGACCGCGAGGAACTGAGTCGTCCGAATGACCGTCGTGTAGGTCGAGCGCGACTGGAGCGAGGCGCCCTCGATCCCAAGCCCGAGGGCGATCGCGGCATCATGAAGGGGGCGCAGGCTCGCCTTCTTGCCGGAGAACATCGCCTCGACGTACTCCTCGGCGCTCGGCTCGACCCATCCCGCGTTTTCCGCGGCTCGGCGCGCGATCGCCCACTGGGAGTTCTGGGCGAGTCCGTGCTCGGCCTTCAAGCACTTGCGGACGGCGTTCTGGTCGAGGGGGTCGATCCCGGATTCGGCGGCGACGAGTTCGGCCCATTCGGCGACGCTTCTCCCGGTGCGCTCGCGCATGGAGATCTCAACGGCGGCCATCATTTCGGCCGGGCTCTTCAGCATGCGCTCATGATGCCCCGTTCGCGACCATGAGCTCCACTCGAGCGCGCCACCTCTCCCTTCTCCCCTCCCTCTTCGCCGAGAGCATTACCTCTCTCCCCCGAGAGCATTACCTCTCTCCCCCGAGAGCATTACCTGTCGCCGCCGAGAGGATGAACCCGCGCCTGAGACAGCGTGTCGGCCCCGCCCTCGGCCCCCAGCATTCCCGAGAGGCCGAGGAGAGCGCGCGAATGCGGAAGTGTCTCGGCAGAGGGGGAAGTGTCTCGGCAGAGGAGGAAGTGTCTCGACGGGAACGGAAGTGTCTCGGCGGAGGGGGAAGTGTCTCGGCGGGCGGGGGCGGACCGGGTGCTCCGGGCGCGAAATGCCCATGGCCGGTGCGATGATCGGTCGATGACTCATTCCGCCTTCTTCTCCACTCCCGCAGACGAGCGCCGCGCCCCCGAATGGCTCGATGAGATCCGCGGGGAGCGGGCGCTCGCCTGGGTCCGCGATCGCGATGAGGAAAGCGAACGCGCCCTCGGCGGCCCGATGCGTGACGCCCTCGAGGAGGAGATCCACGAGGTCCTCACCTCCCCCGATCGAATCCCCGGGGTCATCCTGCGCGGGGAATGGGCGTACAACTTCTGGACGGACGAGGAGCATCCGCGGGGACTGTGGCGGCGCCAGCCGGCCGAGGATTACCTCGCAGGCGGCGAGGACTGGGACATCCTCATCGACGTCGACGCCCTCGCCGCCGAGGAGGGCCGCTCCCTCGTCTGGCACGGGGCCGCAGTCCTGCGCCCCGGCTTCGACCGGGCGCTCATCGAGCTCTCGGAGGCGGGCTCGGACGCCGATGAGACCAGGGAGTTCGACCTCATCGAGCGTCGCTGGATCACACCCGAGGAGGGGGGATTCGCCCGCGCGACGGCGCGCGGCGCACTCCACTGGGTGAGCCGCGAACTCGTGTGGCGCCTCAGCGCCGACGATGGCCGCGTCTCCGACTCCGGATATCCCCTCGAGGCGCGCCTCGTTCCCCGCGGAGCAGACCCCGCATCGCTCGCTCCGCTCCTGCGGGCGCCCGCCTCCGACCTCGGGCTCTTCGTCGGCGTCGATCGGACTCCGGGATTCGAGCACTCGCTCGCGAGCTTCGCGCACGACTTCCTCCACTCGACGAGCTACCTCATCGCGCATCCGATCACACCGGACACCGTCGAGGAGGAGGGCCGGACCCTGCCGCTCGGTGCCGTGCGAATCGACGCTCCCGACGACGCCGGAATCGCCACGTGGCGAGAGTGGCTCCTCATCACCCCGCGTGGCGACTGGGAGGTCAGATCGGAAGAGCACACGTCTGAACTCCAGTCACCGCTCATTATCT
>CAZJTN010000066.1:0-6207 GCA_964548945.1 uncultured Schaalia sp. | reverse complement strand
GGGGGGAGGGGCGGGCCGGGCGGGCTCAGTCGAGGCGGCGCACTCGCGCCGAGAATCGCCCGGCGGGGGAGTCGACCTCGACGAGGTCGCCGTCGTCGAGCTGGTGGCCGCGCCGCGTCTCCACCTGTCCGTTCACGGCGACATCGCCCCCTTGGACGAGCTCCCTCGCGAGAGCCCCGTCCTCGGCGAGACTCGCGAGCTTGAGGAACTGGCCGAGGCGGATGACGCCGGAGACCTTGACGACGGGGGCATCACTCATGAGGGGTCCTCCCCGCGGCCTCACCGCGGATGTTCGGGGCGTGAGCGCGCGCACTGGGGGAGCGGCCCTTTCGCCTATTCTGGCTGCATGACTGGCATCATGCGACGCATCGATCTTAGAGGCGAACGCCCGACCGCCGCGGATCTGCGCACGGTCCTGCCCAGGGCCGCCCTCGACACTGCGAAGGCGGCCGCCCAGGTCGCCCCCCTCGTCGAACGGGTGAAGACGGAGGGCGCGCCCGTCCTCTACGAGCTCGCTGAGCGCTTCGACCGGGTGAGGCCCGAGCGACTGCGCGTGCCTTCCGCGGCCATCGAGAAGGCGCTCGCCGAGCTCGATCCGGCGATCCGCGAGGCCCTGGAGACCTCGATCGCCCACAACCGCGCCGGGCACACCCAGCAGCTCCCGAGCCCCGCCTCGGTCGAGATCGTCCCGGGCGGCACCGTCTCCCAGCGCTGGCTCCCGGTCGGCAGGGTCGGCCTCTACGTGCCCGGTGGGCTCGCCGTCTACCCCTCCTCCGTCGTGATGAACGTCGTGTGCGCCCAGGTCGCAGGCGTTCCCTCGATCGCGCTCGCCTCCCCTCCGCAGGAGGCCTTCGGCGGATTGCCGCACCCGACGATCCTCGCCGCCTGCGCCCTTCTCGGCGTCGACGAGGTGTGGGCGATCGGCGGCGCCCAGGCGATCGCCGCCTTCGCCTACGGTGTCGAGGACGGGGATGACGTCCTCGAGGCGGTCGACGTCGTCACCGGCCCCGGCAACATCTTCGTCGCCGCCGCGAAGCGCCTCGTCCAGGGGACCGTCGGGATCGACGCGGAGGCCGGGACGACGGAGATCGCGATCCTCGCCGACGACAGCGCGACACCGGCCTACGTCGCCGCGGACCTCATCAGCCAGGCCGAGCACGACCCGGCCGCGGCCTCCGTCCTCGTCACGTCCTCGGCGGCGCTCGCCGACGAGGTCGAGGCGCTCATCCCCGCTCAGGCGGAGGCGACGGCGCACACGGAGCGGATCCTCACCGCCTTGTCGGGGCCGCAGTCGGGGATCGTCCTCGTCGATGATGTCGATGCCGGGCTGAAGGTCGTCGACGCCTATGCGGCCGAGCACCTCGAAGTGCAGACGGCAAACGCCCGGGCGGATGCCGAACGGGTCCGCAATGCCGGTGCGATCTTCGTCGGTGCGCACACTCCCGTTCCTCTCGGCGACTACATCGCCGGCTCCAACCACGTCCTCCCGACGGGGGGGACGGCGCGCTTCGCCTCCGGTCTCAACGTCACCCAGTATCTGCGTTCCCAGCAGCTCGTCGAGTACTCGGCGGAGGCGCTCGCCTCCCAGTCGGGCGCGCTCGACGTCCTCGCGCGGGCGGAGAACCTCCCCGCGCACGGTGCGGCCGCGCTCGTCCGCGAGGGGCGGGGGAGCGCCTCATGAGCGCCGTGAGACTGCCCGTCCGCGAGGATCTCGCAGGTCGTGAACCGTACGGCGCGCCCCAGCTCGAGGTCGCGGCGCGCCTCAATGTCAATGAGAACCCGTATTCGCCGTCCGCCGAGGTCGTCGCGGACATCGCCGAGTCGGTGGCCGCGGCGGCGGCCGGTCTCAACCGCTACCCGGATCGGGATTTCCTCGAGTTGCGGGCAGCGCTCGCCGACTATCTCGCTGAGGAGTCGGGCGTGCGACGCGACCCCGGACTCGTGTGGGCGGCGAACGGGTCGAACGAGGTGATGCTCCAGATCCTCCAGGCCTTCGGCGGGCCGGGGCGGACGGTCGTCTCCTTCGCGCCGACCTACTCGATGTATCACGAATACGCGCGCGACACGAACACCCGCTGGGTGCAGGGGGACCGCCGTGAGGACTTCGCGCTCGACCTGTACGAGGTCGAGGCGACGCTGCGCGGAGAGCGCCCCTCGGTCCTCCTTCTCGCGAGTCCGAACAATCCGACGGGTACGGCCCTCCCGCTCGAGGACGTCAAGCGGATCCTCGCCGTCGCGGAGGGGACCGGGCCCCTCATCGAGGGGGAGCCGAGCTCGACGATCGTCGTCATCGACGAGGCCTACGGCGAGTTCCGCAGGGCGGGCACGCCCTCGGCGCTCGAGCTCCTCGAGACGGCTCCGCATCTCGTCGTCTCACGGACGATGTCGAAGGCCTTCGGCATGGCGGGCCTGCGTCTGGGCTACATGACCGCCGCGAAGGGGATCATCGACGCCGTGATGCTCGTCCGCCTCCCCTACCACCTGTCGGCGCTCACCCAGGCGGCCGCCCTCGCCGCCCTGCGTCACTCGGCCGAGCTGCGCGCTCAGGTCGCGTCCTTGCGCGAGGAGCGTGATCGTCTCGTCGGGCGCCTGCGCGCCATGGGCCTCAACGCCGTCGATTCGGATGCGAACTTCGTCCTTTTCGGCGTCTTCGAGGATCGGGAGGCCGTGTTCCGCGCCCTCCTCGACAGGGGGATCCTCATCCGCGTCGTCGGCCCGCAGGGGTGGCTGCGCGTGAGCATCGGAACACCGGAGGAGACCGCCGCATTCGTCACCGCACTTGAGGAGATCATCCGATGAGCACCACCGCGCACAGGACCGCCGTCGTCGACCGGACGACCTCGGAGTCCTCCATCCACGTCGAGCTCGACCTCGACGGGACGGGGCGGACCGAGATCTCGACGGGCGTCCCCTTCTACGATCACATGCTCACGGCGCTCGGGAAGCATTCGCTCATCGACCTCGTCGTGCGCGCGACGGGCGACATCGAGGTCGATGTCCATCACACGGTGGAGGACACGGCGATCTGCATCGGCCGGGCCCTCAAGGAGGCGCTCGGGGACAAGCGGGGCATCCGGCGCTTCGGGGACGCGACCGTCCCGCTCGATGAGGCCCTCGCCCGGGCCGTCGTCGATGTGGCGGGCCGCCCCTACATCGTCCACGAGGGCGAGCCCGCCGGTCAGGAGTACCACCTCATCGGGGGCCATTTCACCGGGGCGATGACGCGCCATGTCTTCGAGTCGCTGACCTTCAATTCGGGGATCTGCCTCCACATGAGCGTCCTTCACGGCCGGGACCCCCACCACATCGTTGAAGCGCAGTTCAAGGCGCTCGCGAGGGCGCTGCGCGTCGCGGTCGAGCCGGATCCGCGAGTCGAGGGTATCCCCTCGACCAAGGGCGCCCTCTAAGAGGTGCGATACGATCGCTGGGCGGGCGTCCGGGTGCCGGACGGCCGCCCAGCGAGAACCGGGAGTGTGCATGGCTGACCGCGATGACGACATCGATGCCGAGTTCCGCGACCTCGTCGCGGGCCTCGGTTCCGGCATGGGCGCTTCAGCGTCCGAGGCCGATGCCGAGGGCGGGAAGGGCGATGCGCCCGGCGACGGGTCCGTGGAGGCGGATCTTGCCGCGCTCGAGGCGGCTCTGAGGGACCCGGATGACACCCCGGTCGATGAATCCCTCCACCTCGACGGGGGCAGGCTCTCGGTTGCCCTCGTCCTCGCGCCGATCCCCTCGCCCGAAGCCCTTCACGCCCTGCTCGGCCTGGCGGGCATCGCGGAGGCCGTGGTCCGCCTCAAGCCGTGGACGGCCGTGTGGCTCCCCGTCGAGACGACGCCGACCGACGAGGACGAGCTCGAGGCCCTCCTCGCGGAGACCCGCCCGATGCCCGACCGTGTCGACGAGGTCGCGCGCGTCGTGTCGCGCCTGTCGAAGTACGGGGCGGTCGCGATGATGTCGTGGCTCGTTGAGGGTGACGGCGTCGAGCCGGGGGTGTCGGGGCGGATCACCGCGCAGCGGTACGTGTCGGGCGCGCCGGAGGAGCCGATCCCGGCAGGTCTGCTCCTCGGCTCGATGCCCCAGGCGACCGAGGATCTCCTCCTCGGGAGGACGTGCCCGGGGGATTACGAGGATTCCGTGTCGGCCGAGGGGCCGAACAAGCGCCGTCCCGGGCCGCTCGGCTGGTTGAGGAGGAAATGATCATGTCGCCGCGCGTCGTCGTCTTCGATTACGGGTCGGGCAATGTCCGCTCCGCCTGTCGCGCCCTCGAGCATGTGGGCGCCGAGGTCGAGCTCACCGCCGACCGGGCGAAGGTCCGTGAGGCGGACGGCTTGCTCGTGCCCGGCGTCGGCGCCTTCGCCGCGGTGATGGATCAGCTCCGCGCGGCGGACGGTCCGGCCCTCATTGACGCGCGCCTGGCGGGCTCGCGCCCGGTGTTCGGCGTGTGCGTCGGCCTTCAGGTGATGTTCGAGTCCTCGGAGGAGAAGGGCGAGGCGGAGGGGCTCGGCCAGTGGCCCGGGGTCGTCCGCCGCCTCGATGCGCCGGTCGTCCCCCACATGGGGTGGACGCCGGTCGAGGTCCCGGCGGGCTCGAGGCTTTTCGACGGCGTGGAGGAGGAGCGCTTCTATTTCGTCCACTCCTACGGCGTGCTCGAGGATCCGGCTGAGGCCCTCGCCGGTGGTCCGACGGCGACGCCCCTCGTCACCTGGGCGCGGCACGGGGATTCCCGCTTCGTCGCCGCAGTGGAGAACGGTCCTCTCTGCGCGACCCAGTTCCATCCTGAGAAGTCCGGAGAGGCGGGCATGGGCCTGCTGAGGAACTGGCTGCGCACGCTCTGATTCCCCGTCCTCGGGCCGTCTCGCCCGAATCCTTTTCTTCCTTCACACGAAAGGTCCGCCATGTCGCGCCTCATCCTCCTGCCCGCAGTTGACGTCGTCGAGGGGAAGGCCGTCCGCCTCACCCGGGGCGAGGCCGGGACCGAGACGAACTACGGGCATCCGCTCGAGGCCGCGCGCTCCTTCGTCGAGGCCGGGGCCGAGTGGCTCCACCTCGTGGATCTCGACGCGGCTTTCGGTCGGGGCTCGAACGCGCCGCTCCTCACCGAGATCACGAAGGAGCTTCCGATCAATGTCGAGCTCTCGGGCGGTATTCGCGATGACGCCTCCCTTGCTCGTGCGCTTGAGGCCGGTGCGCGCCGCGTCAATCTCGGGACTGCCGCCTTGGAGGATCCGGAGTGGACGGAGGCCGTCATCAAGGAGTTCGGCGATCGGATCGCGGTGGGTCTCGATGTTCGCGGGGAGACCCTGTCGGCGCGCGGCTGGACGCGCGATGGCGGCAATCTCTTCGAGACGATCGACCGGCTCAACGCGGCCGGTTGCGTGCGCTACGTCCTTACCGATGTGTCGCGCGATGGGATGCTCTCCGGTCCGAACCTCGAACTCCTCGAACGCGTGTGCGCCGCGACCGATGCGGCCCTTGTCGCTTCCGGCGGAGTCTCCTCCCTCGCCGACATCGAGGCCCTGCGCGGGCTCGTCGATGCGGGCGTCGAGGGCGCGATCGTCGGGAAGGCCCTCTACGCCGGGGCTTTCACCCTTGAGGAGGCGCTCGCCGTCGCGAACGGGGAGTCTCGCCTGTGAGCGCTCGTCCGGCTCCGGACGAGGCTCAGCGCAAGAAGCTCGCGGAGCGCCTTGCGCTCGCTCCGTCGAATCGGAGCGACGACGGCTCGATCCTTCCGCGCACCGCCGCCGCCCTTGCGATCGACCCGGGAGCCGACGGGGGAGCGGCTCGCCTCGAGGCGCTCGTCGCCGCTTTCGCCGTCGAGCGCGTCGTCGTCCCTGTCGAGGTTGAGGCGGCGCTCGCCGACCCCATTGCGGGGGAGTGGGGCGAAGCCAAGCACGGAGACATCGACTTCGCGCGGACGATGACGGGCCAGGGCGAAGCGCTCGTCGTCTTCACCTCGAAGCAGTCCCTCGCCGCGAATCGCCCGGCGGATCGGCCGATGGCCTTCGACCCGGTGAGGGTCGCGCTCGTCGCCCTCGTCGAGACGGGCGGGAGGATCGTCGTCGATCCCGGGTCCTCGGAGATCGTCATTCCGCGTCCGGCCGTCGCGGCGCTTGCGCAGGGCGATTCGTGGCTTCCTGCGTGGAAGGACGCTGAGCTCCGCAGATCGGAAGAGCACACGTCTGAACTCCAGTCACCGCTCATTATCTC
>CAZJTN010000065.1:0-6244 GCA_964548945.1 uncultured Schaalia sp. | reverse complement strand
TGTGGGGGAGTCCGCCCCGCCCGCCAGGTCCCGTCCGCTCCCACCGACACCGCCCCGCGAAGGAGCCACCATGCCCGCCGATCGACGCTCGTCGTCGCTCACCTGGCGCGACCGCCTGGCGAATCTCGAGTACACGACCTCGCCCTACCTCTACATCGCGCCCTTCTTCATCGTCTTCGCCATCACCGGTCTCTACCCGCTCCTCTACACCGCGTGGGTGTCCCTGCACAACTGGCACCTCATCGGCGGGAATCAGGGATTCAACGGCCTCGCGAACTACGCCGAAGTCCTCTCCCAGCCCGCCTTCTGGACCGCGCTGAGGAACACCTTCTCGATCTTCCTCCTCTCCTCGGTCCCCCAGATCATCGCCGCGACGCTCATCGCCTACGTCCTCGACTCGAACCTGCGGGCGCGGACCTTCTGGAGGATGGGGGTCCTCCTCCCGTACATCGTCGCCCCGGTCGCCGTCTCGCTCATCTTCTCCAAGGTCTTCGCCGACCAATCCGGCATGATCAACACGATCCTCGGCCTCATCGGACTCGACCCCATCGGCTGGCACGCGAACGCCCTCGCCTCCCACATCGCGATCGCGAACATGGTGAACTTCCGCTGGACGGGCTACAACGCCCTCATCATCCTCGCCGCGATGCAGGCGATCCCCCGAGAGCTCTACGAGGCTGCGACGGTCGACGGCGCCGGGCGCTGGCGGCAGTTCATCTCCGTGACCATCCCGCAGCTGCGCTCGACGAGCATCTTCGTCGTCATCACCTCGACGATCGGCGGCCTCCAGTTCTTCGACGAGCCTCGCATGTTCGACATCATGGGCAACGGCGGCTCCGACAAGCAGTGGCTCACCCTCACGATGTACCTCTACCAGCTCGGATGGGGCCCGCAGAAGAGCTTCGGCCGCGCCTCCGCGGTCGCGTGGATCCTCTTCCTCATCATCATTCTCGTCGGCGCCCTCAACTTCTGGCTCACCCGGAGGATCTCCTCCAGCGACGGGAAGAAGGCCCAGCGATGAACACCCGCACCCGCACTCAACCCTCGCTCGCGATGATCGAGCAGACCGCCGGCGCCGGCGCGGCGAAGGCCGCACGCCGCCGCCGCTCCCGCAGCGCCGCCGGCGGAGCGAACGCCCAGCCGCGCTGGTGGAGCTACGCGATCCTCCTCGTCGTCATCCTCATCTCCGCCTACCCCCTCTACTTCGCCTTCCTCCTCTCCTCCTCCACGGCGCCCGAGATCGCGAAGAGCCCGATCCCCTCGCTCATCCCCGGGAGCCACTTCGCCGAGAACGTCTCGCGCGTGATGAACGCGGACATCGACCTGTGGGCGGCGTTCGTCAACTCCCTCATCGTCTCGGGCGTCGTCTCCCTCTCGGTCGTCTTCTTCTCGACCCTGGCGGGCTACTCCTTCTCCAAGCTCCGCTTCAAGGGGCGCGAGCCCCTCCTCACCTTCGTCATCGCGACGATGGCGGTGCCCGCCCAGCTCGGCGTCGTCCCGCTCTTCATCGTCATGGCGAAGCTCGGGTGGAACGGCGAGCTCATCTCGGTCATCGTCCCCGCGATGGTGACGGCCTTCGGCGTGTTCTGGATGACCCAGTACATCCGCGACGCCCTCCCCTACGAGCTCATCGAAGCGGCCCGCGTCGACGGCGCCTCGATGTTCCGCACCTTCTGGTCGGTCGCCCTTCCGGCGGCGCGGCCGGCGGCCTCGATGCTCGCCCTCTTCACCTTCGTCGGGACGTGGACGAACTTCTTCTGGCCCTTCATCGTCCTCGGAGCGAAGAACCCGACCCTGCCCGTCGCCCTTCAGCTCCTCCAGGCGTCCTACTTCAAGGACTACTCGCTCGTCATGGCGGGCGTCGTCGTCGCGACGCTCCCGCTCCTCATCCTGTTCGTCGTCGCCGGCCGTCAGCTCGTCACCGGCATCATGCAAGGAGCCGTCAAGGGATGACCACTCTCACCTTCCCCGAGGGATTCCGGTGGGGCGTCGCCACCGCCGCCGCCCAGATCGAGGGCGCCGCCCACGAGGGCGGCAAGGGCGATTCCATTTGGGACGCCTTCGCCCGGGAACCCGGCGCGATCATCGACTCCTCGACCCTCGACGTCACCTGCGACCACTACCACCGGTTCGACGAGGACGTCGCCCTCATGCGCGAACTCGGTGTCAAGACCTACCGTTTCTCGGTGTCCTGGGCTCGGGTGATGCCCGACGGGCGGACCCTCAACCCGGAGGGCCTCGCCTTCTACGAGCGCCTCGTCGATGCGCTGCGCGCCGCCGACATCGAGCCCTGGCTCACCCTCTACCACTGGGACCTGCCCGCCGTCCTCGGCGAGCACGGCGGGTGGACACGGCGCGAAACCGCCTTCCTCTTCGCCGACTACGCGCGCGCCGTCTACGAGCGCCTCGGCTCCGCGGTCGGCGTGTGGACGACCCTCAACGAGCCGTGGTGCTCCTCGCTTCTCGCCTACGCGGGCGGGGAGCACGCCCCCGGGCACACGGATCCGGGTGAGGCGGTCGCCGCCGCCCATCATCTCCTCCTCGCCCACGGTCTTGGGACGAGGGCGATCCGCGAGGCCGCGGCCGAGCGCGGGGAGCATCCGACGCTCGGGATCACCCTCAACTTCACGGTCGCGCACCCGGCCGACCCGGAGGATCCGGGCGATGTCGATGCGGCGCGCAGGATCGACGGCACATCGAACCGGCTCTTCCTCGACCCGATCTTCCGGGGCTCCTACCCGGCCGACGTCGTCGCCGACATGGCGGCGACCGAAGACGGGGATGAGCGCTGCGACCTTCGCACGTGGATCCGCGAAGGGGACCTCGAGATCATCTCGACCCCGATCGACGTGCTCGGCGTGAACTTCTACAACGGGCAAATGGTGCGGGCGGCCGATCCGGACGACCGTTCCCCGCTCGTGCGGGTGAACGAGCAGGGGCGCCCTCGTCGATCGCCGAATGTCGGCTCCGAACGGGTCCGCGGCGTCTCCCGGGGCCTGCCGCTCACCCATATGGGATGGGAGGTCGGACCCGATGATCTGCGCGTCCTCCTCGTCCGTCTCGATCGCGAGTACACGGGCCCGGCGGGCGTGCCCCTTGTCATCACGGAGAATGGCGCGGCCTACGCGGACGTCCCCGATGAGTCGGGTTTCGTCGACGACTCCGGGGATAGACTCCCCTACATCCGCGGGCATCTCGCCGCGGTGCACCGAGCGATCGCCGAGGGCGCGAACGTCACGGGGTACCTCGAGTGGTCGCTCATGGACAACTTCGAGTGGGCCTTCGGGTTCACGCGGAGGTTCGGGATCGTCCGGGTCGACTACGACACGCAGATCCGCACGCCGAAGGCCTCGGCGCTGTGGTACCGCGACGTCATGAAGAACAACGCCTTCGACGTCGACTGATCGTCGGCGAGGGGAGCGAGGAGGAGCCGATGAGCCGCAGGACCGGCAGCATCACGCTCGAGGATGTCGCCCGCAGGGCGGGCGTCTCGAGGGCGACGGCCTCCAGGGTCGTACGCGGTGACGCGGGCGTCGCCGAGGAGAAGGTCACGGCGGTGCGGACGGCGGTCGCCGAGCTCGGGTACGTGCCGAATCTCGCGGCCCGTCAGCTCGTCACGCGCAAAACGGACGCGATCGCCCTCATGGTCCCCGAGCCCGATTTCTTCGTCTTCACCGATCCCTTCTTCGCGCGGATCGCGGTCTCGGTTTCGCGGGCGCTCGCCGAGGACGATGTCCAGCTCCTCACGGCCTTCGCCCACTCGGCGGGGTCCTCGAACCGGGCGGCGGCCTTCCTGCGGGACGGGCGAGTGGACGGGGCGATCATCGTCTCGCACCACCGGGCTCCTGAGCTCATGGACACCTATCTCTCCTCGCCGATCCCGGTCGTCTTCGTCGGTCGGCCCTTCATCGAGAATCCGCCGCGCTCGTGGGTCGATGTCGACAACTTCCACGGCGGCGTCCTCGCCGCCCGCAGGCTCCTCGACGCCGGGGTGCGCCATCCCGCGATCGTCACCGGCCCGCTCGACATGGATGCCGCCGACGCGCGTCTGAGGGGCTTCCGCTCCGAGTTCGCGAGGGAGGGCCGTGTTCCCGTCGAGGTGGAGGCGGGCTTCACGTCGGAGTCGGGCGAACGGGCGGGACGCGAGCTCCTCCCCGCGATCGAGGCGGGCGCCGTTGACGGGGTGTTCGTCTCCTCGGATCCGATGGCCTTCGCGGCGATGCGCGTGTGGCAGTCGGCGGGTCTGAGGATCCCGGAGGATCTGCGCGTTGTCGGCTTCGACGACGTCGAGGCGGCGGCGACCTCCGATCCGCCGCTTACGACGATCGTCAACCCCGCCGAGGAGCTCGGGCGGGCGGCGGCGCGGATGGTCCAGCAGCGGGTCGAGGGGACTTGGGACGGGGAGCCCGTGATGCTCGGGACGCGCCTCGTCGAGCGCCACTCCTGCTGAGCGCCGTCCCTTCGATCTTCCTTCGATCTCTCTCCGCCGAAAGCATTACCTTCCGCCCTCGAGAGCATTACCTCTCTCCCGCGAGAGCATTACCTCCAGCCCGCGAGAGCATTACCTGTGCGCGCTTTCGTGCGTGTCCCCGCTCGCGTCCTCGACGCGCACTCTGGTGCGCTCCCCCGCGCGTGCGCGATGAGGATCACCATGGCCCCGAGGCGATGCCGTACAGATTCGAGGGCCCCGAGACGGTCTCGGCGAGGGAAGTCGACGCGAGGCGGAGTCTGACCTTTCCGGTACTGGATACCGTGAAACGTGATCGACGAGGGCGAGGCAGTGTGCTTCGGGGCCGAAGGTAATGCTCTCGCGGGTTGGAGGTAATGCTCTCGAGGGTTGGAGGTAATGCTCTCGGGGGAGAGAGGGGGGAGCAGGGGAGAAGCGGGGGGGACGGAGGCGAGGTGTGAGCGGCCATTCGCCCGGGCTCTGCTCGCCGTGTAGACTTGGGGGCGATCCTCCACGTGACGGTATCATCCGAACCTCCCCAGGGCCGGAAGGCAGCAAGGATAAGGGTGCGCTGCCGGGTGCGTGGAGGGTCCTTCATTTCTCCCCGGTCCCGCGACCGCCCCGGCCTCGTCGATGAGGACGGTGCGCCGGACCGAAGCCCGTGTCCTCGACGCCTTTGGAGCCCATCGTGACGAGCACCCCCGATCTTCCCGCACCGATCGCCCAGCAGCAGTTCGACCCCCTGTGGAAGGCGGATCCCGGCCGGTACGGCGCGGCCGGCGCGCAGTACCGCCGATGCGGGCGCTCCGGCCTCGACCTTCCGGCGATCAGCCTCGGGCTGTGGCACAACTTCGGCGACGACCACTCCATCGCCTCTCAACGGGAGATCCTGCGAGCCGCCTTCGACCTGGGGATCACGCAATTCGATCTCGCGAACAACTACGGCGTCCCCTACGGGTCGGCCGAGGCGAACTTCGGGCGGCACATGGCCCACGACTTCAAGCCCTACCGCGATGAGATGGTCATCGTGACGAAGGCGGGCTACGACATGTGGGAGGGCCCCTACGGCGCGGGCGGCGGCGGGAGGAAGTACATCCTCTCCTCGCTCGACCAGTCCCTGCGGCGCATGGGCCTCGAGTACGTCGACATCTTCTACTCGCACCGCTTCGACGAGACGACCCCGCTCGAGGAGACGATCGGCGCGCTCGATCAGGCCGTCCGCTCGGGGAAGGCCCTGTACGCGGGCATCTCCTCCTACGGGCCCGCCCAGACGCGCGAGGCCGTCGCGATCGCCCGGAGGATCGGACTTCCCCTCGTCGTCCACCAGCCGCGCTACTCGATGCTCGACCGGACGGTCGAGAAGGGCCTGCTCGAGGTGTGCGCGGAGCTCGGCCTCGGCATGGCCGTGTTCAGCCCGCTCGCCCAGGGGCTCCTCACCTCCAAGTACCTCGGAGAGGATCGCTTCCCGAAGGGGTCGCGCGTCACCGAGCAGCGCTACCTCTCGCCCGAGGTTCTCAGCGACGAGCGCATCGAGCACCTCCGATTCCTCGCCGCGCTCGCGGGCGAGCGCGGGCAGACGCTCGCGCAGATGGCGCTCGCCTGGCTCCTCCGCGATGAGCGGGTGACGACGGTCCTCGTGGGCGCTTCCTCGCCGGCGCAGCTGAAGGATTCGGTCGGCGCGCTCGACAACCTCGACTTCTCCGAGGAGGAGCTCGCACTCATCGACGAGCATTCGATCCCCGCGGCGATGTTAGATCGGAAGAGCGTCGTGTAGGGAAAGAGTGTAGGATAGGGTGT
>CAZJTN010000064.1:0-6377 GCA_964548945.1 uncultured Schaalia sp. | reverse complement strand
ATAATGAGCGGTGACTGGAGTTCAGACGTGTGCTCTTCCGATCTGAACTCGCCGCCGTCCCCGGCGTCGCCGCGGTCCGCGGACGCGGATTCCTCATCGGCATCGACCTCGACGCCGACATCGCCCCCGGGGTCGTCGCCGCCGGGCGCGAGGGAGGCTTCCTCCTCAACGCGACCGGCCCGAGGACCCTCCGACTCGCCCCGCCCCTCATCCTTTCGGCCGAGGAGGCGCACTCCTTCACCCGGGCGCTCCCCGCCCTCATCGAGGCGGCCTCACCGAAGGAGGCACGATGACACCTCCCGCCATCCCCCAGACGCCGACGGCACGGCGCGAGGCCATCCGCGGGCTCCTCGCCGTCGAACAGATCGGCTCCCAGAAGGACCTGCGAGAACGCCTCGCCGAGCTCGGCGTCGACGTCACCCAGGCGACCCTGTCGAGGGATCTCGTCGATATGCGCGCGACGAAGATCCGCACCGCGGACGGTTCCCGGGTCTACTCCGTCCCCGACATCGACGGGGGATCGACCCACGAGGCCGAGGCCGGCTACCTCCGGCTCCAGAAATGGTGTCAGTCGCTCCTCGTCACCTCGATCCTCGTCGACCACCAGCTCGTCGTGCGGACGACGGTCGGCGCGGCCAACCTCCTCGGCTCCGCGATCGACGCGGTCCGACTCGACGAGGTCGCCGGCACGATCGCCGGCGACGACACGATCCTCGTCATCTGCCGCAGCTCGGAAGACGCCGCGGCCACCCAGAAGTTCCTCATGGAACTCGCCGAACCCGGCCTCACGCCGGACCTCGACTGACCCGGGCACACCTGGGCACCCACGGAAAACGAAGGAAAGAATATGGCAGCGCACAACGACCGCGTCGTTCTCGCCTACTCCGGCGGGCTCGACACCTCCGTCGCGATCGGCTGGATCAAGGAGCGGACCGGCCGCGACGTCGTCACCGTCGCCGTCGACGTCGGCCAGGGCGGTGAGGACCTCGAGGTGATCCGCCAGCGCGCCCTCGACTGCGGCGCGGTCGAGGCCTACGTCGCCGACGCCCGCGACGAGTTCGCGAACGAGTACTGCATGCCCGCCCTCAAGGCGAACGCCCTCTACGAGGGCAAGTACCCGCTCGTGTCCGCCCTGTCGCGCCCCGTCATCGCCAAGCACCTCGTCCGCGCCGCCCGTGAATTCGGCGCGACGACCGTCGCCCACGGCTGCACCGGAAAGGGCAATGACCAGGTCCGCTTCGAGGTTGCGATCACCTCGATGGCCCCCGACATGGACTGCATCTCCCCGGTCCGCGACCTCGCCCTCACGCGCGACGTCGCGATCGAGTACGCCGAGAAGCACCACCTCCCGATCGAAACGACGAAGCACAACCCCTTCTCCATCGACCAGAACGTGTGGGGGCGTGCGATCGAGACCGGCTTCCTCGAGGACCTGTGGAACGCCCCGACGAAGGACGTCTACGTCTACACCGATGACCCGACGTACCCGCCGCTGCCCGACGAGGTCGTCATCACCTTCGACAAGGGCATTCCCGTGGCGATCGACGGCCGCCCCGTCACCCCGCTCGAGGCCATCCAGGAGCTCAACCGCCGTGCCGGCGCCCAGGGCATCGGCCGAATCGACATGGTGGAGGATCGTCTCGTCGGCATCAAGTCCCGCGAGATCTACGAGGCTCCCGGCGCCATCGCCCTCATCGAGGCCCACCAGGCCCTCGAGTCCGTCACCCTCGAACGCCTCCAGCGCCGCTACAAGCGCGGCCTCGAGCAGACCTGGGGCGAGCTCGTCTACGAGGCGCAGTGGTACTCGCCGCTCAAGCGCTCGCTCGACGCCTTCATCGAGGACACCCAGGAGTACGTCTCGGGCGACATCCGCATGGTCCTCCACGGCGGCCGCGCGACCGTCAACGGCCGCAAGTCCGAGGCCTCGCTCTACGACTTCAACCTCGCGACCTACGAGACCGGCGACACCTTCGACCAGTCCTCCTCGCGCGGCTACATCGACAGCTCCCCCCTCCAGTCCAAGCTCGCCGCCGCCCGCGACGTGCGACTCGGCAAGAACCCCGGCTACTGAGCGACGCGATGACCGAAGCGGGCGGGCGGGACAGATCCCGCCCGCCCGGCGCGTTCTCGCCCCGAGATGCCGCCCGCGGGCCATGACGGCGTCTAGAGTCGAAGCGATGACTCCGATCACCGACACCGCTCCCTCGCCCCTCGCGCGCCTCGGCGTCGCGATGCGCTCCCCGCGGACCTTCGACCTTCTCGCGATCTGCCTCTTCTTCTTCGGATTCGCTGGGCAGGGAATCCGCAACATCGTCGGCTACGCCGGCTCCGGCGTCGTCATGGTGATCCTCTTCCTCCTCTTCGCCTGGTCGTGGAGGGCCACGGGCGGCACGCTTCGAGGGCGGCCCCTGCCGGTGACGACCCTCCTCTACGTCCTCGTCTGCGTGATCTCGACGGCGTGGTCCGTCTACCCCCTCCACACCGCCATCGCCGGGGTCGTCACCCTCGGAGTCACGGCAGTGAGCCTCGCCCTCGCCGCGGTGCGGACGATCGAGGAGATCACCGACCTCCTCATCCGCGCCTTCGAGGCGATCCTCGTCGTCTCCTACCTCTTCGAGCTCTTCGTCGCCCTCGTGTGGCGCGAGAAGCTCCCGCCCCTGACGATGCTCGGCGAGGAGAAGGTCCCCAACCTCCTCAACTGGTCGCAGAACGCCCTCTTCACCGGCGGACCGATCCAGGGATTCATGGGCAATCGCAACCCCTTCGCCTTCGTCGCCCTCCTCCTTCTCCTCTGCCTCCTCGTGCGCTGGTACTGCCGGCGCGATCGGGGGGTCGAGACGGCGGTCTTCGTCGCCCTCTGCCTCCTCACCCTCGTCCTCACCCGTTCGGGGACCGTCACCGTCTGCCTCATCGCCTGCCTGCTCGCCGCTGGCGCCTTCGTCCTCGTCGCGGGTTCCCCGAAGCGGGCCCGGCCCAATGTCGTCCTCGGCCTCTTCGGTCTCGCCCTCCTCCTCGTCGTCCTCGCCTTCAGCGCCCACCGCTACGTCACCGCACTCCTCGGCAAGTCCTCCGACATGACGGGCCGGGTCGACATCTGGCGGGCGCTCATCCCCATGTGGGACGAGCGCCCGATCCTCGGGTGGGGCTGGGTCATCGGATACCCGAGCGATCTGCCGATCTTCGCGCACTTCATCCCGCGCGAGGACGGGACGCCGACGACCCAGGCGCACAACGCCTACATCGAAGCGCTCTTCCTCACCGGCGTCCTCGGCCTCATCCTCCTCATCCTCCTCGTCCTCATCCTCTTCTTCGGGACCTTCCTCACCGGCGTCCAGCGCATCGACGACGACCCCTTCGCCGTCCTCCCCGCGCTCCTCACGACCGCCCTCCTCGTCCAATCGACCGTGGAATCGCGCTTCCTCTACGAAGGCAATTGGATGCTCGTCGTCATCCTCACGGCCTACGTTGCGGCGCGGAGGCCCTTCTTCGAGCACCGCAAGAAGCGACGGGACCCGTCCGCCGGGCGAGCCGTGAATCGACTCGGCTCTGTGCTCGGTGCATGATCGACGCATGACGACTGCATCTTCCTCGAATGAACGCCTCAGCCTGTGGGGCGGCCGCTTCGCAGGCGCCCCCGACGAGGCGCTCGCCGCGCTCTCCGTCTCGACCCACTTCGACTTCCGTCTCGCCCGCGTCGACATCGCGGGCTCGCACGCCCATGCGAATGCCCTCCACGCCGCTGGCCTCCTCAGCGACGAGGAGATCAGCCGGATGCACGAGGCCCTCGACGCCCTCGATGCCGACGTCGCCTCCGGAGCCTTCGTCCCCGACCCCGCGGACGAAGACGTCCACACCGCTTTGGAGCGCGGCCTCATCGAACGCGCGGGCGCAAGCCTGGGCGGGAAGCTCCGCGCCGGCCGCTCGCGCAATGACCAGATCGCCACCCTCATCCGGATGTATCTGCGCGACGAGACCCGGCATGTCGCCTCCCTCGTCCTCGACCTCGCCGACGCCCTCATCGGCCAGGCCGAAGGGGCCGGCGACGCCGTCATGCCCGGGCGCACCCACATGCAGCACGCGCAGCCCGTCCTCGTCGCCCACCACCTCCTCGCCCACGTGTGGCCGCTCCTCCGCGACGTCGATCGCCTCGTCGACTGGGACCGCCGTGCAGCGATCTCGCCCTACGGCTCCGGGGCCCTCGCGGGCAACACTCTCGGCATGGACCCGCGGGCGATCGCCGCAGAACTCGGCTTCACGGATTCGGTCGAGAACTCGATCGACGGCACCGCCTCGCGCGACGTCGTCGCCGAGGCCGCCTTCGTCCTCGCGATGATCGGCGTCGACGTCTCCCGCCTCTGCGAGGAGATCGTCATCTGGAACACGAAGGAGTTCGACTACGTCACCCTCGACGACTCCTTCTCCACCGGCTCGTCGATCATGCCCCAGAAGAAGAACCCCGACGTCGCCGAGCTCGGCCGTGGAAAGGCGGGCCGCCTCATCGGCGACCTCATGTCGCTCCTCACCGTCCTCAAGGGCATCCCGCTCGCCTACGACCGGGATCTCCAGGAGGACAAGGAACCGGTCTTCGATCAGCTCGACACACTGTCCGTCCTCCTCCCCGCGGTGTCCGGGATGATCGCGACGATGCGCCTCCATCTCGACCGCATGGCCGAACTCGCCCCACAGGGCTTCTCGCTCGCGACCGACATCGCCGAGTGGCTCGTGCGCCGCGGCGTCCCCTTCCGAGACGCTCACGAGATCTCCGGCGCCTGCGTGCGCATCGCCGAGGCGCGGGGCGTCGAGCTCGCCGATCTCACCGACGCGGAGCTCGTCTCGGCCTCCTCATCCCTCACCCCCGAGGTGCGCGAG
Source organism: uncultured Schaalia sp. (assembly GCA_964548945.1). Lineage (GTDB taxonomy): Bacteria > Actinomycetota > Actinomycetes > Actinomycetales > Actinomycetaceae > Pauljensenia. The sequence goes on along the minus strand of CAZJTN010000064.1, from coordinate 1,508 downwards.
GTCCTCACCGTGAGCGGCTCCGTGTCGGCGCGTCTGGGCAAGGGCGGCACTGCGCCGCAACGCGTCGCCGAGCAGCTCGAGGCCGCCCGGGTCCGCCTGGCGGAGGCGCGCGCCTGGGCGGGGACGGCGACCCGCTAGACTTGCCAGGGCCCCTTCGGGCCGCGCAGAAGAGAGGACAATTCCGTGACCGACATCCTGGACGAACTCCAGTGGCGGGGCCTCATCGCCCAGCACACCGACATCGATGCTCTTCGTGAGCATTTCGCGGCGGGACCGGTCACCTTCTATTGCGGTTTCGACCCGACGGCGCCCTCGCTCCACCACGGGCACCTCGTCCAGGTCCTCCTCATGCGCCACCTCCAGCTCGCCGGGCATAAGCCGCTCGCGCTCGTCGGCGGTGCAACGGGCCAGATCGGAGATCCGCGCCAGTCCGGTGAGCGCCAGCTTCAGCCCACCGAGGTCGTTGCGGGCTGGTCTGAGCGTCTGCGCGAGCAGATCTCCCGCTTCCTCGACTTCGACGGGCCGGCCGCGGCGACGATGGTGAACAACCTCGACTGGACGGCCGAACTCAGCGCGATCGATCTGCTCCGGGGCATCGGCAAGTACTTCCGAGTGGGGACGATGCTCTCCAAGGACATCGTCGCGCGTCGCCTCGCCTCCGATGAGGGCATCTCCTACACGGAGTTCTCCTACCAGATCCTCCAGGCGAACGACTTCCTCGAGCTCCATCGCCGCTACGGCGCGACCCTCGAGACGGGCGGCAACGACCAGTGGGGCAATATGATCGGCGGCGTCGACCTCATCCGCAAGGTCGACGGCGATTCGACTCATGTCCTCACGACGCCGATCATCACGAAGTCGGATGGGACGAAGTTCGGCAAGTCCGAGGGCGGGGCGATCTGGCTCGATCCGGAGATGATGAGCCCCTACGCTTTCTACCAGTTCTGGCTGCGCGTCGAGGACGCCGACGTCATCAAGTTCTGCAAGATCTTCACCTTCCTCGACCGTCAACGCATCGAGGAGCTCGAGGTCGAGGTCGCCGAGCGCCCGCACGCCCGAGCGGCGCAGAAGGCTCTCGCGGCCGAGGTGACGAAGCTCGTTCACGGCGAGGAGGAGCTTGAGCGCGTGCTCGCTGCGACGGAGGCCCTGTGGGGCGGGGGAGACCTGCGGGCGATCGACGAGTTGACCCTTGTCTCCGCGACCGCTGATCTTCCTCGCGCCTCCCTTGCGCTCGGTTCGGCGACGATCATCGATGCCCTTGTTGAGACGGGCCTGGAGAAGGGCCGCGCCGCTGCTCGGCGCACGCTCGCCTCGGGGGGCGCCTACCTCAACAATGTGAAGGTCGAGGAGGAGGACGCGCCGATCACCGCTTCGGATCTGCTCGCCGGATCGCGAGTCCTCGTGCGCAAGGGGCGCAGGAATCTCGCGGTGGTCGAGCTCTCGTGAGCCGAGGCCATCGAGCGGAGGGGGTGGGGCGGGGGGGGGCCCCACCCCCCCGCCCCCGTAAG
>CAZJTN010000063.1:0-6456 GCA_964548945.1 uncultured Schaalia sp. | reverse complement strand
GCGGAGCGTGCCGCCCTTCGGGGGCGGATCGGGAGGCGTCGTCGACACAGCTCATTCATGGGGTCGTCCCACGCTTCCTTCAGGACGGGCCCCTACCTTGGTGTCCATCACAAGGGAATAGGCCCCGGATCCGCGGTGGATCCGAGGAAGGGGCCACGAGCGTTGAGGGGAGAGCCTTCGGAAGAACTCGCACTGTGTTGATGGGATGCCGTGAGGGGCCGGTCATGAGACCGGCCCCTCACGTTCGTCTCGGGGCGGGCGATCCGGGAGGGGCGTTAGGAGGATCCTCCAAAGATCGGGGGCGTTCCTCCAGTTTCCGGGTGTCCTTGCCCCTGCGCGCGTAGGATCGCAGCATGAGCAGAGTTGTTGAGGTTTCAAATGCTGTGGAGCTCGTCGGCGCCCTCTCGACGACACCGCCGCCCGAGAAGATCATCGTCACCGGAACCATCCCCGGGCTCCCCTCCCTCACCCTCCCGGTCGGCACCGCGCTCGAGGGCGGCCGCCTCGAGTTCAGCGGACGCGGGCTGCGCCTCACCGCGAACAACCTCCTCACGGACACGACCCTCATCGCGGCCCCCGAGGAGATCGCCGTCGGCAACGACACCCGGCGCAGCTCCGCGGGCACGCTCCGATTCGAGAAGGTCACCGCGAGCGGCCAAGTCCTCCTCCTCGCGCACGACCGCCTCAGCGATCTGCGCGTCGAGGTCGACGGCCTCACCATCGAATCCGCCGATGTCCGCGCACGCGAAATGCGGCCTCGCGGCTACGGCGTCGAAGCCCTCCAAGGGGCCTTCACCCTGTGGAACCGCCAGGCCGATCCCGCGGTCGTCGTCACCGCGACCATCGAGGGCCTGAGCGTCGGCGCCGAAGGATCCCCCGCCCGCGGATCCGGCGTCTTCATCGCCGGTTATGCGAGCGGCGAGGGCGAAACGCCCGGCGGCGTCGTCGAGATCGACAGGCTTGCGACCGGGGCGATCTTCACCGATGGGGGGATCCGCCCGGGCGCGCCCGACCTCATCTCCGCGGGCGTCTTCGTCCTCGGAGGCGCTCAGGTCGTCGACGTCCTCACACGGGGACCGGTCCTCACCTCCGGACCCAACGACATGGTCCTCGACCTGTGGGGCAGCGCCGAGCGGTGGACCGTGACCGCCCCGATCTCCTCGACCGGCCCCTCAGGCATCGGCGTCGTCGTCTTCGGGCGGCTCGATGAGCTCCGCGTGGACGCCCCCATCGAGACGAGCGGACTCGGCGCCCGGGGCTTCAACCTCTATGACGGGCGCATCGGGCGCGCGTTCTTCGACTCCATCACCACCCACGGCGATGGCGCGATCGGCATCCAGCTCTCCAAGGCGATGGGCCCGATCGAGGTGAGCGGCGAGCTCCGCACGACCGGCGGAGTCGGGATGAGCCTCGTCAAAGGGGTTCAGACCGAGCTTCGTGCGAGCGCGATCTCCCTCAAGTCCGGCGCCGACACCCCCTCCCTCCATGTCCGGGGGCGCGTCCTCACCGAGGGCGAGGATCTCAGCGCCGTCGAAGTCCTCGAGGGCGCGCGCGTCGGCGAACTCCGCCTCGACGGCGGAATCGAAGCGAAGGGCGCAGGATCGCGCGCGACCCTGCTCAGGGGCGAGGTCGGCTCCCTCGCCCTCCCCCTCGACTGATCCCGACCCCGGCGGGGCGAGGAGCGCTTGGGGCCGCGGCACGAGCCGCGCCCCCCGGATCCGGGCGCCCGGCCCCGATCGGGTTTCACCGAACACCTGAGAGAGGCGCAGGATCCGCGCCTAGGATGAAGCATGGCGAGAAAGACCTACACCGGGCCGGCGATCGACATCTCCTTCGACGGCGAGATCTGTCAGCACTCCGGGATCTGCGTCCAGGGCAACCCCCGAGTCTTCGAAGTCGGGCGCCGACCGTGGATCGACCTCGCGGAGACGACCGCGGACAAGGACGTCTCCGCTCTCATCGAGCTCGTCGGACGCTGCCCCTCCGGGGCGCTGAGGGTCGAGCGCGTCGCGATGCCGACGGGAGCGGCCAATGGCTGAGCACGACGCCCCCGCGACCCGCGCCGAGGACGACGAGGTCGAACTCGTCATCGTGAAGAACCCCTCGGCCAATCGCTACGAGGCGCGCGTCGACGACGAGCTCATCGGCCTCGCCGCCTACGTCACGCACGGGAACTCCCGCGTCTTCGTCCACACCGAGGTCGCGCCCGCCTTCCAGTCCTTCGGCGTCGGCGGCGCCCTCGCGCGCGCGGCGATGGACGACGTCCGCGCCGAGGGCGGGCTCAAGGTCATCCCCCGCTGCCCCTTCATCAAGAGCTGGCTCGACCGCCACCCCGAATACTCCGACCTCCGCCACGGCTCGACCGCGAAGGCCGAGGCCGCAAGCCCCGCCGCGGTGCCGCCCGCCGAAGGGGAGAAGGAGGCGACGCCCTGAGATCGGCGCGCGCCCCGAGACGAGAGCGCCCCCGGGGGGATCCCCCCGGGGGCGCGAGCGTCTCAGCGGGGCAGCCCCGCCCTCGTCGATCCGATCAGAAGTCCCAGTCCTCGTCCTCGGTGTCGACGATCTCGCCGATGACGTAGGAGGAGCCGGAGCCGGAGAAGAAGTCGTGGTTCTCGTCGGCGTTCGGGGACAGGGCCGCGAGGATCGCCGGGTTGACATTCGTCTCGTCGGCGGGGAAGAGCGCCTCGTAGCCGAGGTTCATGAGGGCCTTGTTCGCGTTGTAGCGGAGGAAGCGCTTGACGTCGTCAGTGAGTCCGAGCGGATCGTAGAGATCCTCCGTGTACTCCTCCTCGTTCTCGTAGAGCTCGAAGAGGAGGGCGTAGGTGTAGTCCTTGAGCTCCTGACGGCGCTCGGGCGTCGACTCGGCGACGGCGAGCTGGTACTTGTAGCCGATGTAGTACCCGTGCACGGCCTCGTCGCGGATGATGAGGCGGATGAGGTCGGCGGTGTTCGTGAGCTTCGCGTGGGCCGACCAGTACATCGGCGCGTAGAAGCCCGAGTAGAAGAGGAAGGACTCGAGCATCGTCGAGGCGACCTTCCGCTTGGCTGGATCCTCACCCTCGTAGTAGGACTTCACGATCTCCGCCTTGCGCTGGAGGGCCTCGTTCTCCTCGCTCCAACGGAAGGAGGCGTTGATCTCCTCGGTCGACAAGAGGGTGGAGAAGATCGAGGAGTACGACTTCGCATGGACGGACTCCATGAAGGCGATGTTCGTGAGGACGGCCTCCTCATGCGGGGTGCGCGCGTCGGGGATGAGCGACACGGCGCCGATCGTGCCCTGGAGCGTGTCGAGGAGGGTGAGGCCCGTGAAGACGCGATTCGTCATGAGCTGCTCTTCGGGGCTGAGCGTCTTCCACGACTGGATGTCGTTGGAGAGCGGGATCTTCTCGGGGAGCCAGAAGTTCCCGGTGAGGCGATCCCACACCTCGAGGTCCTTCTCGTCCTCGATGCGGTTCCAGTTGATGGCCTCGAAGATCGGTTCGGTGGTCAACGCGTCCTCCTGCGAATGGGTGCCGCCTCCTCGGCGGGGTACCGGTTCAGCGTACCGGCGCCGCGGCCGGGCGACGAGGGGGAGGGCGCGTGAGCCTCGCGACCGTCGCAGCCGAGGGGGAACGAGGCGCGGGCACCTCCCCCCGCTCCGCGGAGCGCCCCGGGGATCGCGGCCCCTCGCAGCGAAGGGCCGGGGCGCCCTCGGGGATCCGCGTCAATCCGTGACGAGGGCGAGGAGATGATCGAGGACCTTGCCGGAGGAGGCGCGCACCCCGTCGTGCTGGTACTCGTTCGTCACCCAGGTCCTCGTCCCGCGCACGAGCCCGGCAGTCTCGAGGGAGAGCTCGCGGGGGACGAACATGTCATCGTAGTAGACGGCCGCGGCAAGGGGGACCGTGTTCTCGGCGAGGCGCTCCGGATCGTAGACCGCCGGCCAATCGCTGCGGGACGCGAGGAGGTCGCTCGTCCCCGACAGGGGCGCGAGGCCCGGATCCTCGTCGAAGATCCGGCGCATCATGTGCTCGCCGGTGAGGTGGTAGGGCTCGGAGCGGTCGAGCGGGTCGGCGTCCTTCGCGAAGCCGGGGATCTCCTCGGCGAGGCGATCGGCCGACCATGCGGTCGCCGTCCCCGCGAGCGCCGGGGTCGCGCAGGCGTAGATCGCCTCCTGGAGGACCCCGTACATCGGGGCGATCGCGACCTCGGCTCCGACCTGGGCGAGGAAGTCGGAGGAGAGTCGCCGCTCGCCGCGCACCCTCGTCCACGGGCCCTCGAGGAGGTAGTGGAGAAGATCGGTCGCGGTCTGCATGCCGAGGCTCATGCCGATCATGCGGAAGCGCTCGGTGGAGAGGCGCTCTCCCGTGGGCAGGAACTCCTCGGTGCCCCGCAGGTGGGCGGCGACCTCGCGGATCGTCGTCTCGTCCTCGGGGTGGCGCGCGAGGTAGGCGCGGTTGCGGGCCGCGGTCCGCTCATAGGTGAGGCGGTAGATGTCGTCGACGTGGACGAGTCCGGGCAGGCCGCCCGTGATGAGGGAGGCCTCGAGATGCTCGGGCGCGGTCGAGAGGTAGGCGAGGGTGAGGAAACCGCCGTAGGACTGCCCGAGGGTCGTCCACTTCTCGCAGCCGAGGGCCTCGCGCAGGGCCTCGGCGTCGGCGATGATCTGGTCCTGGCGGAAGAGCATGAGCCGATCGGCGCGCGCCCGGTCGTCCGGGAGCTCGGCGAGGGCCTGGGCGTCCATGCGCGTCGACTGGCCGGTGCCCCGCTGGTCGAGGAGGACGACCCGGTAGTCCTGCAGCGCCCGGCCGATCCACCCGTCGCGGAAGTCGCCCTGACGCGGGCCCTTCCCTCCCGGACCGCCCTGGAGGAAGAGGAGCCGGGGGAGGTCCTCGCCGCCCGGGCGGACGACCTCGCGGGCGAAAACCTCGATGCGCGGATTGTCCGGTCCCTCGGGGCGGGAGTGGTCGAGGGGGACCTCGATCCGGTGCTCGTGGACGGTGCAGGCGTGCTGGACGTAGCTCGAAGTGCGCATGCGGGAAGCCTATCCCGCGTCGATCAGACGAGGGCGAGGAGGGCGACGTAGGAGACGGTGCCCGCCGCGATCGAGAGCATCATCCTGCGTCCTCCGAGGAGGTGGACGGCGACGGTGATCGCGCTCGCGACGAAAGCGGCCCAGCCCTTGCCGGGGATCGCGACGGAGTGCGAGTGGAGGGTGACGGCCGCGAGGACGAAGAGGATCCCGGCGGGCATCCACGCTCCCATCGCCCGGACGAAGCGGGACTCGCGGAGCGGCTCGAGGAGGATGAAGGGGATGCCGCGCACGCCGAGGTCGATGAGGAAGACGATGAGGAGGACGGCGAAGAGGTAGCCGAGGGAGGGGGTCATTGCGCGCCCTCCCCCGCATCCCCGATCGGGAGGCCCCCGCGGGCCCGCGCCCAGAAGAAGCGGACGACGAGGAGGGCGACGAAGAGGAGGAGCGAGACGATGAGCCACTGCTCGGGCGCGAGGAACCGGGCGAGGAGCATCGCGAGCGCCGCGAGGAGGAGCGAGGGGATCTCCGCACGGGTCCTCGCCGCGTCGAGGGCGAGGACGATGAACATCGCGCAGAGCGCGAAGTCGAGGCCCGGGATCGTTCCGGGCAGGAGCGAGCCGAGGCCGACCCCGATGAGGCCGGAGACGACCCAGGTCGACTGGAGGAGGACCTGCATCGAGAGGATCCGCGGTTTCGTCCACCCGTTCGGTCGCGAGACCGTGAGGGCGTAGGCCTCATCGACGAGGGAGTAGACCGAGTAGAGCTTCGACGCGCGCCCGGAGACGATCGACAGGGGGAAGGAGAAGGCGTAGAAGAGGTGGCGCGAGTTCACGAGGAAGGTCGTCACCGCGATCGTCGCCAGGGGCGCGCCCGACGAAGCGAGGGCGACCATGAGGAGCTCTGCCGAACCGGAGTAGGCGGTGACCGACAGGGCCGGCGCCATCCACCACGGGAGGGAGGACTGGGCGACGAGGAGCCCGTAAGCGAGGCCGAGGGGGACGTATCCGAGGGCGGCGGGCGCCGTGATCTTCACCCCTTCAACGACCTCGAGCCGCGTCGATCGTGCGGGGATCTCGCGGGATTCGGGTCTGACGGGAAGGGTCACCCGAGCATTGTCGGGGTTCGGCAGGGCCCCGACCCGGACCCACCGCCTGATGGACGAGAGTGACACCCGCCGGCGTGTTACACAGTCCCCCTTCGCGGATGGGCGAGGGCGGGCCGGCCCCTTGGGGCGGATGCTCGAAGCGTCGGCCGACCGGTCGACCCCCATCACGAGGAGAACACGAATGAGCACCTCCATTGCCCGCCGCCCCCTGCACCGTCTCGCCGTCGCCGCCACGGCGTCCGTCGCGATGGTCGCGATGGCGGCGTGTTCCTCCTCAGGATCCTCCGGCTCCTCCGACTCCGCGGCCGAATCCGATGCCACCGCTTCCTCGACGAGC
>CAZJTN010000062.1:0-6538 GCA_964548945.1 uncultured Schaalia sp. | reverse complement strand
TCGGCGGGCACTCCCGTCGAAACGGCGAGCTGCCCGTTGGCGACGAGGTGGCGGAGCTCGCCGTGGATCGGCATGACGTTGCGCGGGGCGACGAGGTTGTAGAAGGTGAGGAGCTCGCCCTGGCAGGCGTGCCCGGAGACGTGGACCTTCGCGTTTCCGCGGTGGAAGACCTTCGTGCCGAGGCGGGTGAGGTCGTTGATCACGCGGTTGACGTCCGTCTCATTGCCGGGGATGAGGGAGGCGGCGATGACGACGGTGTCGCCGGCTTCGAGGGTGACGAACTTGTGGGAGCCCGAGCTCATGCGCGCGAGTGCCGCCATCGGCTCGCCCTGGGAGCCGGTCGCCATGTAGAGGCGCTTGTTCGCCGGGAGCGCGGCGAGCTCGTTCGCGTCGACGATGAGGCCCTCGGGGACGACGAGGTAGCCCTTCTCCGCCGCGATCTTCATGTTCCGCTCCATCGAGCGGCCGACGAGGGCGACGCGGCGCCCGGCCTTCGCGGCGGCGTTCATCACCTGCTGGACGCGGTGGACGTGCGAGGCGAAGGAGGCGACGACGACCTGTCCCTCGGCCTCGTCGACGATGCGGTCGAGGACGGGGCCGATTTCCCGTTCGGAGGGGATGAAGCCGGGGACCTCGGAGTTCGTCGAGTCGATCATGAAGAGGTCGACGCCTTCGGAGCCGATCCGGCCGAGGGCGGCGAGGTCGGTCTTGCGCCCGTCGAGGGGCTGGTGGTCGATCTTGAAGTCGCCGGTGATGAGGACGGTTCCGGCGCTCGTGCGCACGCACACGGCGAGCGCGTCGGGGATCGAGTGGGTGACCTGGACGAATTCGAGGTCGAAGGGGCCGACGCTCACGCGATCGCCGGATTTGACGACGTGCATGTCGGCGGCGGGGAGGCGGTGTTCGCGGAGCTTCGGCTCGGTGAAGGCGAGGGTGAGATCGGAGCCGTAGGTGGGGATGTCGTCGCGGAGCTTGGCGAGGTAGGGGACGGCGCCGATGTGATCCTCGTGACCGTGGGTGAGGACGAGGCCGACGACGTCGTCGAGCCGGTCGGCGATCCACGAGAAGTCAGGGAGGATGAGGTCGACGCCGGGCTGGTAGACCTCGGGGAAGAGGACGCCGCAGTCGACGATGAGGAGTTTGCCCTCGTGCTCGAGGACGTTCATGTTCCTGCCGACTTCGCCGAGTCCGCCGAGGGGGATGACGCGCAGGGCGCCCTCGGCGAGGGGCGCGGGTTCGGACAGGTTCTCGTACAGGGGCTTCATGCCCCCAGTGTCTCACGAACCGGAGCGGATCCGACCATGCCGCGGACGGATCTCACCCCCGCTTCGGGCTGAGCCCGAGGGGCTCAGAGGAGATCGAGTTCGGTCATCGCCTCTTCGAGGCGGGCGATCTCGTCCTCGGAGGCGGGGACGAGCGGGAGGCGGACGGTCGGGGTGTCGATGAGCCCGGCGAGGTGGGCGGCGTGCTTCGCCATGACGGCGCCCTGGCCGCCGCCCATGATCGCGGCGACGAGCGGGCGGAGCGAGTAGGAGAGCTCGCGCGCCTCCCACACCTTGTCCGCGTCGAGGAGGTCGATCATTTCGCGGTACTTGGCGGCGGCGACGTGGGCGACGACGGAGATGAATCCGGAGGCTCCGGCGGTCATCCACGCGAAGTTGAGGCCGTCATCGCCCGAGTAGTATTCGAGGCCGGTGCGGTGCATGCGCTCAACGCCTTGCTCGACGTCGCCGGTGGCGTCCTTCACGGCGGTGATGCGGGGGTGGTCGGCGAGGAGGTCGAGGGTTTCGTCGGAGAAGGCGAGGCCGGTGCGCCCGGGGATGTCGTAGAGCATGATCGGCAGGTCGGTCGCCTCGGCGATCGCGAGGACGTGCGCGCGCAGTCCCGCCTGGGAGGGGCGGTTGTAGTAGGGGGAGACGACGAGGAGACCGTCGGCTCCATGCGCCTGGGCGCCCTCGGCGATGCGCACGGCGTGGGCGGTGTCGTTCGAGCATGCGCCCGCGAAGATGAAGGCCCGCTCCCCCACTGCGTCGCGGACCGCGTCGACGAGGTCGTTCTTCTCGGGTTGGTGGGTGGTCGGCGATTCGCCGGTCGTCCCCGACAGGAGGATCGAGTCGCATCCGTCGTCGACGAGCCGGGTCGCGAGGCGCGCCGCCGAGTCGAGGTCGATCGACCCGTCGGCGTGGAAGGGCGTGACCATGGCGGGCGCGAGGGAGCCGAAGCGGCGCGGCGGGACGTGACTCATGCCTCCGAGCATAGGTGCGTCCCAGCCCCGGGGGCGAGGACTGTTCGAGCCGTGGAAGTCCTCCTCTCTCTCCCCCCGAGAGCATTACCTCCACCCGCCGAGAGCATTACCCACACGGCCCGAGAGCATTACCTCCACCCGCCGAGAGCATTACCTCCAGCACGACGACGCTCCACTCGAGGACCAGGTAATGCTCTCGCGCCCCACAGGTAATGCTTTCGCGGCGGACAGGTAATGCTTTCGCGGCGGACAGGTAATGCTCTCGCGGAGGGGGGCGTGGGGGTCGTGGCGCCAGCTAGCTGTCGAGGCTCGCCCACCACAGGTGCTGGACGAGCGCGCCCCCTCCCCCATCCAAGGTCCGCCGCAATCCGGCAGGAGCGAAACCCGCAGAGGTGAGGAAACGCGTCCTTGCCTCGTCATCAGCGAAAGCCCATGTCCGCAGGGTCGGCGTTCGAACAAGGTCGGCGATGGCCTGAAGGAGTCGCGACCCGTGGCCTGAGCGGGCAAAACGCGGGTCGACGTGAAGCTCCGCGATTTCCGATCCGGCATCAATCCTCGCGCCCTCAAGCTCGAGCGCTTGAGCCGGGACAACGAGGGCGAATCCCGCCACCCCCAGTCCGTGGAGGGCGACAAGGGTGAAGAAGCCCGGGGGCGGTGGAGCGTGGAGTGTCTCCGTCCAGGCACGCTCAAGGCCGGCCTCGTCAATGAACTCGCCGGCGGGCGCAAGTCGTGAGAATGCGGCAGCCTGGATCCTCGCGATCGCCGGTGCATCATCGACGAGGGCGGGGCGCACGGATCGATCCGGATCGGGAGGCGAGGTCGGCGCACCGGATGCGGGACCCTCCGGGCGGGGCGCGTCGGCGAAGGAAGCGCCGGTGAGATCGAAGTTCACGCGAGCCTCAGAGGCCGAGGAGCGCGTCGATGCCGATGGTGAGGCCCGGACGCGCTGAGACGGAGCGGAGCGCGAGAAGAACGCCCGGCATGAAGGAGATCCGGTCGAAGGAGTCCGTCCGGATGACGAGCTGCTCGCCGGGGTTGCCGAGGAGGATCTCCTCAGACGCGGTGAGGCCGCGAAGTCGCACGGCGTGGACGGGCACGCCGTCGATCCTTCCGCCGCGCGTGCCTTCCGGATCCTGCGTCGTCGCGTCGGGAATCGGGCCGAGGCCCGCCTTTTCGCGGGCCGCCGCGATGCCGCGCGCGGTTGCCGTCGCCGTGCCCGAGGGGGCGTCCACCTTGTTCGGGTGGTGCATTTCGATGACCTCGGCGGACTCGAAGTAGGGGGCGGCGAGGGCCGCGAACTTCATCGCGAGGACGGCACCGATCGCGAAATTCGGGGCGATGAGGACGCTTCGCCCCGCTTCCTCAGCGTGGGAGCGGACCCGCGCGTAGGACTCCTCCGTCCAGCCGGTGGTCCCGACAACGACGTTGACGCCGGCGTCGAGAAGCGCGTGAACGTTCGCTTCGGTGACAGCGGGAACGGAGAAGTCGACGGCGACCTCGGCGCCATTGAGCGTTGCAGGGGTGATGTCGTCTCGCTGATCGAGCTGCGCGACGACCTCCATGTCGCTTGCACCCGTGACGGCCTCAACGACGGTCGATCCCATGCGGCCCTTGGCCCCGGTGACGGCAACTCGGATCATGTGTGCCCCTGTTCTTCCCTGCGGCGCGATCTGCACCGGCTCGTCGATATTCTCGCCTGTTCGTCGGATTCACGCTGGCAGCGTTCGGATCCTGCGGTGCCGAAGATGGAGCCGCCCGCTCAGGCGTCGAGCGGCAGCACGAGTGCGCGGGCCGAAGGGCGACTCGCAAGCTCGGCGGCAAGGCCCTTCACGGCCTCGGTATCAACCGCTTCGATTTCGGCGAGGGATTCTTCGATCGTCTTGTAGCGGCCCACCGACTCGGAGCGTCCGAGGCGGGCCATTCGCGACCACGTGTCCTCGAGCCCGAGGGCGACCGACCCCCTGAGCTGTCCGCGGACGCGGGCGATTTCCGCTTCGCTCGGTCCGTTCGCCGCGAGGTCTTCGAGTTGGCCGCGCATGATCGCCTCGACCTCTCCGATCTTGTCGGGGGATGTGCCCGCGTACATGCCGAAAGTGCCCGTGTCCGCGTAGGCCGATTCGAAGGCGTAGGTCGTGTAGGCGAGGCCGCGCTTCTCGCGGACCTCCTGGAAGAGCCGGGAGGACATCGATCCGCCGAGGATCGCGAGAAGGACCGACATGACGGGACCGTTCGGGTGGAGGGCCGGCAGGCCTCGCGTCCCGATGACGAGGTGGGCTTGTTCAACGTCGCGGCGCTTCACGACATCGCGCTCATGTGCCGATTCTTCGGCCGGGGTGGTCGATCGACGAGGGCGGGGCTCCTTCATGCGGCGAGCGGAATCCGCCCAGCCCGAGCGCTGAAGGGCCTCGTCAACGAGCCCGACGAGCCTGTCATGATCGACGTCGCCGGCGGCTGCGACGACGAGGGAATCGGGAGAGTAATGCGAGTGGTAGTGGTGAAGGACGGAGTCGCGCGTGACGGCCCTGATCGCTTCGGGAGTTCCGCCGACCGGTCGCCCGAGCGGGGTATCGCCGAGGACGGCACGGGTGAATGCGTCGTGGACGATCTCCGTTGGCGAGTCCTCCGCCATGGCGAGTTCGTCGAGGATGACGCCCTTCTCCATGGTGAAGTCGGCTTGGGAGATTGAGGAGTCGGCGAGCATGTCGGTGAGGACCGAGACCGCCATCTCGAGGTCGTCGGAAAGGACGCGCGCCCAGTAGTTCGTGTGTTCCCGGGCTGTTTCCGCGTTTGATTCTCCGCCCACCCGGTCGAATGCCTCCGCAATGTCGAAGGCGCTGCGGGTTGGCGTCCCTTTGAAGAGGAGGTGCTCAAGGAAGTGCGTGGATCCGGCCTCTTCGGGGATCTCATCGCGGGAGCCGACAGGAATCCACAGCGAGATCGCCGTCGAGCGCGTTGCCGGAACCTTCTGCGAAAGGATCCGAGAGCCTGATGAGGTGACGGTCCGGTGGACATCGCCCTCGGCGGAGTCGATGAGCTCGGCGGAGCTCGGAATGAGCGGAAGATCGATCGGAGGACTCATGGACGCCTTTCAGCGATCGGCCCCGGATCGGGCGACCGCGCAGTGAAACAACGCGATTCTAGTTGTACCCGGCCAGGACGTTGGTAACAGCGCGTCGGCTTGAACGAAGGAGAACCCCCGAGTGGGATGTGGCTTGTCTAAGGCCCACTCCGACCCGGAGGTGAAGCGCCCCAGGTTTTGTTCCGCGGTTGTTGTGAGAGGATTTCGCATGCCAAGGAACTATCCGAGAGAGTTTCGGGATCGGGCTGTGCGCCTTGTGGAGGATCGTCTTGGGGATGATCCTGGAGCGTCTGAGACGAGCGTGATCGCTGATACCGCGATGAAGCTGGGGACATCGAGGGAATCTCTTCGGCGCTGGGTAGTCCAATCCCGAGCGGATTCTGGAACGCGCCCGGGAGTGTCAACGTCGCAGAGTGAAGAGATTCGCCGGCTGCGCAAGGAGAACGCGCAGCTGCGGCGCACGAATGAGATCTTGAAGTTGGCGTCGGCTTTTTTCGCATCGGAACTCGACCCCCAACGTCGGAAATGATCGCCTTCATCGACGCTTATCGTGATCGTTTTTCTGTCGAGTTCATCTGTCAGACGTTGAACCGAACGCGCCGGCGGGTTCGTGTCCTCGCGGGGCTACCGGGCGGCGAAAACTCGGCCCCCCTCGGTACGCTCGCTCAATGATGCCGTCCTCATCGGGCAGATCGCCACGATTTTCGAGGCGAACTACAGGGTGTATGGGGTGCGCAAGATGTGGCATGCCCCCAAAACGCTCCGGTTGGAGTGTCGGAGGCGAGCAGGTCGCCCGGCTCATGCGGACGGCGGGGATTTGTGGTGTTCGCAGAGGCCGGACCCCCATCACCACCCGCAAGGGCAGGCAGGCAGACACGCGCCCAGATCTGGTCGAACGCCAGTTCACGGCTGATCGGCCCAACCAACTGTGGGTCGCCGACATGACCTACGTTCGAACGAAGGTCGGGTTCGTGTACACGGCCTTCGTCACCGACGTGTTCTCCCGCAAGATCGTCGGCTGGTCGACACGCTCGTCCATGAAGACCGAAGCGTTACCGCTCGAAGCTCTCGATCAAGCGATCGCGCAGGCTCGGGGCAACCTGGAAGGGCTCGTGCATCACAGTGACCACGGCTGCCAGTACGTCTCGATTATCTACAACGACACGCTCACGGGCCTGGGGATCAAGGCGTCGACGGGGACCGTGGGGGATTCC
>CAZJTN010000061.1:0-7132 GCA_964548945.1 uncultured Schaalia sp. | reverse complement strand
CCCCCGGGAGCGCCCGCGGCCGCGAACTCGGGCTCCGGCTTCGCCGGGCCGTCGAGCGCCGCTGCCCGCTCTGGCTCGCGATCGTCTCCCCCGACGCGCTCCCCCGCCTCGAGCGTCTCCTCGGTCCCGGGCTCCTCACCGTCGCCGGGCACCCCGATGAGGGCGGAGGCGTTCCCGTGGCCCTCAGCCCCCTCGACCTCGTCCTCGCATGGTCGAAGGATCCGAGCCGTTCCGCCTTCCTGCGACGCGCCCTCGCGGGCGCGGACTCCCTGCGCACTCCCGGCGCGCTCGTCGCGGCCCTGCGAGGGGCGGGAGTTCAGATCCGCGAGCGTTCGCGCCTCGCCCGCCTCGCGATCACACCGAAAGCCCTCGCCTACCTCCTCGTCTTCGTCTACTCCTGCGTCCGCGCGCTCCCCGTCGCCCTCGTCCCCGGGTTCACCGGCAGCGTCTGGGTCCTCTGGTCGATCGACGTCCTCACCGCGATCCCCTACACCTGGGGGGCCCTCGCGATGGTCGCGGGACGGCGGGCGCTCACGCGGATCCTCGGTCTCCTCGTCGCGCTCTTCACCTTCGGGGCGCCCTACCTGTATTTCGGGCTCCACGGGAAGGACTGCCCGCCCGGCGCCCTCGCCGTCATCGTCGCGATGATCCTCGGCGGGATCGGCCTCGAGGTCCTGCGCTACCTGCGCGATCGGCTCGTCTCGCGCGAACTCACGAGGTTGTGACCCCGCAGGGGCTTGCCCGCTCGGCGCTGCGGTCGCGCCGCGGATCCGCCCCCGAACAGGCGGGCCGGCTCGTCCTCGTCGCTGCGCGCCCGCACTGTTCGCGCAAGTCCAGCCGAAAGGAAGAGGACTCCCGAGACCGCGAAGGCGAGGAGCGCCCACGTGGGACGTGCGGGGTGGACGGCGATGAGGACGCCCGTCGCGCCGATCCACACGAGCGCAGCGGCGATGTTCACGCCCCGCAGTCGCTTCACGCGCATCGGATGCGCGTAGTGGAGCGGGACGAGAGTGAGGACGGCGAGGACGATGACGATCGCGATGTTGACGGGCGCCGGCGTCGCGAGGACGTGCATCGAGGCGGCGACGAGGTTCCACGCGGCGGGGAATCCGACGAAATAGGAGTCGGCGGACTTCTCGCCCTCGTTCGCGTAGCAGAAGACGGAGGAGACGAGGACGAGGAGCATCATCGCGATCGCGAGTCCGCGCGAGCCGAAGGGGATCCGGGAGAACATGAAGACCGCGGGGATGAAGGTCCACGTGAGGTAATCGACGATGACGTCGAGGATCGAGCCGTCGAACCAGGGGACGCGCTCCTTCACGCGCGCCCGGCGCGCAAGGGTTCCGTCGACGCCGTCGACGACGAGGGCGACGCCGAGCCAGAGCCACATCGAGGCGATGCGCCCCTCGGCGAGGGCGAGGAGCGCGAGGGCGGCCCAGACGAGACCGGACATCGTGACGGCGTGGACGCCCCAGGCGGCGAGGAGGCCGCCGAGCCGGGCGCCCGCTCCCGCCTCCGACGGGCTCTCGCTCTCGCGTCCTTCGACGCCCTCGACGGACCTCGGCCCCGCCTGAGCGGGAGCCGCAGGAAGGGGACGCAGCCGTCCCGAGCGCTTGGGCGCCCCCAGCTCCACTCGGGAGCCGACGGGCCTGCGCGACGCGGTGTGGGCGGCGCCCGCAAGGGGCGCGAGGAGGGTTCGGGGGTTCACGGGGCGTTCTCCGATCGGGGGCGCTGACTCCCTCAGTGTCCACCGCCCTCGCGCCGATCCGAGCGCTTCGCACCGCCGACCCGGGAGGAATCAGGGGCGTCCCCCACGCCTCCCCGAGCCGGGCGGCCCCTGGCCGCCCGGAACACCGGGGGCGCACCCCCACGGGCGCGCCCCTGATGCCGAGCGAGGAAGCCCTCGAGTTCAGAACCTCTCGCGCAGCGCCGCCTCCGAGCGGGCCCTCAGCGCCTCCACGTCCTCGATCCACCCGCCGACGCCATCGGCGAGGAGGTCGGAGCCGAGGACGGCGAGCATGTCGCCGCCCGTCGTGCCCAGTCGCGCGACGGGCACGCCCTCGGCCTCGGCGGCCGCATGGACGGCCGCGAGCGCCCCTTCGGGAACCGCGAGGATCGCGCGCGCCTGAGACTCCGAGAAGAGGATCTCGAAGTCCGACAGGCCGTTGAATCCCTGCGCCTCCGTGAGGTCGAAGGAGCCGCCGACGCCGAAGCGGAGGACCATGTCGACAAGGGCCTGCGCGAGGCCGCCGGTGGACAGGTCGTGGGCCGCGCGCACGAGCGGGCGCCCATCGGGGCCATCCGCGGCCGACAGGGCGCGCACGACGTTGCCGAGCGCGACTTCGGCGTCGAGGTCGACGCGCGGGGGCAGGCCGCCGAGGTGGCCGTGGCGAATGCGCGCCCAGGCCGAGCCGTCGAGCTCGGAGCGCGTTTCCCCGAGGAGGAGGACCGCGAGGCCGTCCTCGGTGAAGCCCGAGGGGTTCGCGCGGCGCACATCCTCCATGATGCCGAGCATGCCGACGACGGGCGTCGGATTGATCGACGAGCTCGGGAGGTTCTTCTCCGTGCCCGAGGAGTTGTAGAGCGACACGTTGCCGCCGGTCACCGGCACGCCGAGCTCGATGCAGCCGTCGGCGAGGGCCGTCATCGCGGTGACGAGCTGCCACATCGCATCCGTGTCCTCGGGGTTGCCGAAGTTCAGGCAGTCCGTGATCGCGACCGGCTCGGCGCCGACGACGGCGACGTTGCGGTAGGCCTCGGCGAGGGCCTGCTTCGCGCCGGCCGCCGGGTCGAGCTTCGTGTACCAGCCGTTGGCGTCCGTCGCGAGGGCGACGCCGAGGCCCGACTCCTCATCGACGCGGACGACGCCCGCGTCATCGGGCTGGGCGAGGGCGGTGTTGCCCTGGACGTAGCGGTCGTACTGGTCGGTGACCCACGCCTTCGAGGCCTGATTGACGTCGGCGAGGACCGTGCGGATGTCGGCGATGAGCTCCGCACCGCTCGCCGGGCGCTCGAGCCGCTCGGAGGAGTCGGCCTGGAGCTCGTCCTGCCACGCGGGGCGCGCATAGGGGCGGTCGTAGACGGGGCCCTCGTGGGCGACGGTCTTCGGGTCGACGTCGACGATCCGGTGGCCGAAGTGGTCGATGGTGAGGCGTCCGTCGCCGGTGAGCTCGCCGATGATCGAGGCCTCGACATCCCACTTGTCGATGATTGCGAAGAAGCGCTCGCGATCGGCGGGGGTGACGATCGCCATCATCCGCTCCTGCGACTCCGACATGAGGATCTCGCCGGCCGTGAGGGTCGGGTCGCGCAGGAGGACCTTCTCAAGATCGACGTGCATGCCCGAGTCGCCGTTGGAGGCGAGTTCGCTCGTCGCGCAGGAGATGCCGGCGGCGCCGAGGTCCTGGATGCCTTGGACGACATTCGCGGCGAAGAGGTCGAGGCAGCATTCGATGAGGACCTTCTCCATGAAGGGGTCGCCGACCTGGACGGAGGGGCGCTTGGCGGGCATGCCGTCCTCGAAGGTCTCCGACGCGAGGATCGAGGCGCCGCCGATGCCGTCGCCGCCGGTGCGCGCGCCGAAGAGGACGACGAGGTTGCCCTCGCCCTCGGCGTTGGCCAGGTGGATGTCCTCGTGGCGCAGGGTCCCCAGGCACAGGGCGTTGACGAGCGGATTGCCCTGGTAGGAGGGGTCGAACTCGGTCTCGCCGCCGATATTGGGCAGGCCGAGGCAGTTGCCGTAGCCGCCGACGCCGGAGACGACGCCGTGGACGACGCGCGCCGTGTCGGGGTGGTCGACCGCGCCGAAGCGGAGCTGGTCCATGACGGCGACGGGGCGCGCTCCCATGGAGATGATGTCACGGACGATGCCGCCGACGCCGGTTGCGGCGCCCTGGTAGGGCTCGACGAAGCTCGGGTGGTTGTGGGACTCGACCTTGAAGGTGACCGCCCAGCCCTTCCCGATGTCGACGACGCCGGCGTTCTGGCCCATGCCGACGAGGAGGCGGCGCTTCATCTCCTCGGTCGTGCGCGCGCCGAACTGCTCGGCGAGGTGCTTCTTCGAGGACTTGTACGAGCAGTGCTCGGACCACATCACCGAGTACATGGCGAGCTCGGCGTTCGTCGGGCGGCGCCCGAGGATCTCGACGATCCGCTCGTACTCGTCGGCCTTGAGCCCGAGCTCGCGCCAGGGCATCTCCTTGTCGGGGGTGGCGGCGGCGTCCTCGACGGTGTCGGGGAGCTCGCGGGGGGCGGTGGGGGCGACCTCGGCGGTCATGTGCGCTCCATTCCTTCGCTCGGATCCGGCGGCGCGCCGGTCCGGGGTGGACGATTCTCGGAATGCCCCGCCTCGTGCGGGGCTCAGGCGATGCCGGGTCAGCCGACGAGGCTCGCGAGGACGGACTGGAAGATCTTCAGTCCCTCGGTACCGCCGTGGGCGGCGAACTCGCCCTCTCGGCCGCGTCCGAGCGGGCCGAAGCCGGACTCGGTCGCATGCTCGGGATGGGGCATGAGGCCGACGACGTTGCCCGCGTCGTTCGCGACGCCGGCGATGTCGTTCGCCGATCCATTGGGGTTGACCTCGACGTAGCGGAAGATCACGCGCCCTTCGCCCTCGAGGCGCTCGAGCTCGGCCGGGGAGGCCTGGAAGTTGCCCTCCCCGTTCTTCAGCGGCACCGTGAGGAGCTCCCCCTCCTCGAAGGCGGAGGTCCATGCGGTCGCCGTGTTCTCGACGCGGAGGATCTGGTCGCGGCAGAAGAACTTCTGATGGTCGTTGCGGATGAGCGCGCCCGGGAGGAGGTGCGCCTCGCAGAGGACCTGGAAGCCGTTGCAGATGCCGAGGACGGGCATTCCCTGTCCGGCTGCGGCGATGATCTCGCCCATGACGGGGGCGGTCGCCGCGATCGCCCCGCAGCGCAGATAGTCGCCGTAGGAGAAGCCCCCGGGGATGACGACGGCGTCGACACCGCGCAGGTCGGCGTCCTTGTGCCACAGGGCGACGGGTTCTGCGCCGGCGAGGCGCACTGCGCGGGCCGCATCCCGGTCATCGAGGGTGCCGGGGAAGGTGACGACTCCGACGCGCGTCACTTCGCGGTCTCCTCGTCGGGAAGGGCCTCGACGCGGACGACGTCCTCGATGATGGGGTTGGAGAGGACCTCTTCGGCGGCCTTGCGGGCATCCGCGAGGAGCTCTGCGGTGACGGGGCCCTCCACGCTGAGGTGGAAGCACTTCCCCTGGCGGACGCTCGCGAAGCTCGTGATCCCGAGCCTCGGCAGCGCCGAGCCGACGGCCTTGCCCTGGGGGTCCAGGATCTCCGGCTTCGGCATCACTTCCACGATGATTCGCCCCACGGCGTTCCTCCTTCGTCGAGCGGGGCCGAGCCGCCCCGCCGGTGGTGGTGCTTCACAGCTGCGGTTCCTCGCCGGTGAGGCGAGTGAATGCTTCGACGTAGCGCGCGCTCGTCGCGGCGACGACCTCCTCGGGGAGGGCGGGCGGCTGCGCGCCCGAGGCCCGATCCCACCCCGACTCGGGCGAGGTGAGCCAGTCGCGGACGTACTGCTTGTCGAAGCTGGGGGTGACGCGCCCGGGGACCCACTCGTCGGCGGGCCAGAAGCGCGAGGAGTCCGGCGTGAGGATCTCATCGCCGAGGACGAGGGCGCCCGTGGCGGGGTCGAGTCCGAACTCGAACTTCGTGTCGGCGATGATCACCCCGCGCTCCGCCGCGATGTCGCGGGCGCGCTCGTAGAGGGCGATCGAGGTGTCGCGCAGGCGGGCGGCGAGTTCCTCGCCGACCATGTCGGCGGCGCGCTCGAAGGAGATGTTCTCATCGTGCTCGCCGAGCTCGGCCTTCGCGGCGGGCGTGAAGATCGCGTGCTCGAGGCGGGAGGCCTCCTCGAGGCCGTCGGGGAGCCGGATCCCGCAGACGGTGCCCGACTGCTCGTACTCGACGAGGCCCGAGCCCGTGAGGTAGCCGCGGACCACGCACTCGATGGGGATCATGTCGAGGGCCTTCGCGACGACCGCGCGCCCCTCGACGGCGGCGGGGACCGAGAGGGGGTCGGCCGGGTCGAAGGCGGTCGAGAGGAGGTGGTTGTCGACGACCTCGGAGAGGCGCTCCATCCACCAGATCGCCAGCTGGTTGAGGATCCGCCCCTTGCCGGGGATCGGCGTCGGGAGGATGTAGTCGTAGGCGCTGATGCGGTCGGAGGTGACGAGGAGGAGACGGTCGGGGACCTCCTGGCCGACGGGCGCGTAGATGTCGCGCACCTTCCCGGAGGACACCTTCACCCATCCGCGCATGTCGTCGTCGGTCATCGTGCTCCTCCAGTTCCTCTTCAGTTCAGTTCTTCGCGTCGAGGGCGGCCGGCCAGGTCGCGATGTCGCTGCGATGGTGCTCGCCCTCGAAGGAAATGCGGGCGACGCCCTCGTAGGCGGCGGCCCTCGCGCTCGCGAGGTCGGGGCCGCGGCCGACGACGTCGAGGACGCGGCCGCCCGTGTTGACGAGGACCTCCGTCGGCTCGAAGCCGCAGCAGCCAGCTGCGACGTCGGCCGGGTCGTCGACGATCCTCGTCCCGGTGCCCGCGTGAATGACGTGGACGCCCTCGAGGGCCTCGGCCTCGTCGATGCCGGTGATCTCGTGGCCGGTGTCGCTCGGCCCGGGGTATCCCCCCGAGGCCATGACGACGGTGACCGCCGCCTCGGAGGACCAGCGCGGAGCGGGCGTCCGCTCGAGGGCGCCGGTCGCCGCGCCGAAGAGGAGCTCGGCGAGCGGGGAGTCGAGGCGCTCGAGGACGACCTGGGTCTCCGGGTCGCCGAAGCGGACGTTGAACTCGACGACCCGCACGCCCTTCGAGGTCATCGCGAGCCCGCAGTAGAGGAGCCCGACGAAGGGGGTGCCGCGAGCCGCCATCTCGTCGACGGTGGGCTGGGCGACCGTGCGGACGACCTCGTCGACGACGGAGTCGTCGAGCCACGGGAGCGGCGAGTAGGCGCCCATGCCGCCGGTGTTCGGACCCGAATTGGCGTCGCCGACGCGCTTGAAGTCCTGCGCGGGGACGAGGGGGACGACGCTGAGCCCGTCGCACACGAGATCGGAAGAGCACACGTCTGAACTCCAGTCACGAGATTCCATCGC
>CAZJTN010000060.1:0-7270 GCA_964548945.1 uncultured Schaalia sp. | reverse complement strand
TCCCCGGACGCGTGCGCCTCGAGCTCGGGGACGCGACGAGCCCCGCCCTCCTCGCCGAGCTCGACGGCAGCGTCGACGTCGTCGTCTCCAATCCGCCCTACGTCCCGCTCGCGGAGGCCCCGACCCAGATCGAGGCCCAGGGCGACCCCGAGGCCGCGCTCTACGGCGGCGGCGAGGACGGCATGGTGATCCCCCGGGGGATCATCGAAAGGGCCGCCGCCCTCCTCGCCCCCGGCGGCGCCCTCGTCCTCGAGCACTCGCCGAGCCAGTCCGAGCTCCTGCGCGCCGCCGCGGCCGACGCCGGATTCGTCGGGGCCGAGACGCTCCCGGATCTCAGCGGTCGCGAGCGCTACCTCCTCGCGCGCCGTGCGACAATGACCCGGTGACTCCCCGAATCCTCACCTGCGCGCCCCGATGGAGCGCCGCCGACCTCGATGAGGCCGCGGCCCGCGTCGACGACGGGGGGATCCTCGTCCTCCCGACGGACACCGTCTACGGCATCGGCGCGCGCGCACAGGATCCGGCGGCCGTCGTCGCGGTCCTCGCCGCGAAGGGCCGCGGCCGGCAGATGCCCCCTCCCGTCCTCGTCGCCTCCCAGGAGGCCATCGACCTCCTCGCAGTCGAGGTCCCCGAAACCGCCCGTCGCCTCGCCGATGCCCACTGGCCCGGCGCTCTCACCCTCATCCTCAGGGCCCGGCCCGATCTCGGCTGGGATCTCGGCGAGACCGAGGGGACGATCGCGCTGCGCATGCCCGACCACCCCCGCACCCTCGAACTCCTCGAGCGGACCGGCCCCATGGCGGTCACGAGCGCGAATCTCACGGGCGAGCCCCCCGCCACGCGCATCGAGGAGGCCATCGCCGCCTTCGGCGACTCCGTCCTCTACGTCGACGGCGGTCCGACGCCGGGCACGACGCCCTCGACGATCCTCGACCTCGCGCACGGCGCGCCCCGGGCGATCCGCCTGGGGACCCTATCCTTGGAAGAGCTGTCCGCCACCGCCGGCGTCGAGATCCTCCCCGTCGGCGCGCCCGCCCGATAGGGAGCGCATGAAGGTCTACATCCTCCTCCTGCTCATCGCGATGGGAGTGACGCTTCTCGTCACGCCCGTCGTCCGATGGGCGTGCCTGAGGTGGGGGATCGTCCCCGAGCTGCGCTCCCGAGACATCCAGACGACCCCGATCCCCAGGCTCGGCGGCATCGCGATGACCGTCGGGCTCGTCGTCACACTCCTCATCGCCTCGCGGATCCCCTACATGGCGCCCCTGTACACGACGAGCGTCCCCTGGGCGGTGATGGCCGCGGCTGGCGGTATGACCGTCCTCGGCGTCGTCGACGACGTCATCGAGCTCGACTGGATGACGAAGCTCTCCGGTCAGCTCCTCATCGCCGGCGCCATGGCCTTCGCGGGCGTCCAGCTCGTCTCCTTCCCGATCTTCGGGGTGACGATCGGCTCCTCGAGGCTCTCGCTCATCGTCACCGTTCTCCTCGTCGTCGGCATCGTCAACGCGGTGAACTTCATCGACGGCCTCGACGGCCTCGCCGCCGGGATGATCGCGATCGGCGCAGGCGCCTTCTTCGTCTACTCCTACCTCTTGTCGAGGATCATGGGCGCCGCCTCATACGCGACGACGGCCTCGCTCATCGTCATCGCCCTCGTCGGGGTGTGCGCGGGATTCCTCTGGTTCAACTTCCACCCCTCCTCGATCATGATGGGAGGCGGGGCCGAGACCCTCGGCCTCGTCCTCGCGGCCGCCGGCATCATCGTCACCGGGCAGATCGATCCGGCCGTCCTCGGCCCCCAGCAGGTCCTCGTCTCCGTCCTCCCGATCATCCTCCCGCTCGCCGTCATCTTCATGCCGATCCTCGACCTCATCGTCACCTCGATCCGGAGGATCCGGCGGGGGAGGAGCCCCTTCAAAGCCGACCGCTCCCACTTCCACGACCGTCTCATCCTTCGAGGCCACTCCCATCGGGGAGTCGTCGCGATCCTGTGGATGTGGACGGCGCTCGTCTGCGTCCCCGCCGTCGGGCTCCTCGTCTTCGACTGGACCCGCGTCCTCCTCTTCACCCTCCCCGCACTCATCATCGGGATCGCGGTCACCGCCTCCGAGTTCCCCACTGCCCGTCACCTGCCGAGAAGCCCCAAGGAGAAACGCGATGCCTGAATCGACCGGAGGCGCACTCACGCCGCTGGCGCGAGCGACCGCCAGGGTCCGCACCCTCCTCCTCGCGCTCGCACTCCTCGTCGTCGTCTCCTCCCTCCTCATCGGCCTCGCGCTCGGCGCCGGGGGGATCGCGATCGGCCTCGCCATCGGGACGAGCCTCCTCGTCCTCCTCGTCCAATGGATCGTCCTCGAGCGGGCGGGCGCAGCGGGGGCCTCACCGGTGCCCTGGCTCGCCCTCTCCTACCTCTCGAAGATCGCGATCATCGCCCTCGGTCTCTACGTCCCGGATGCGCTCGGCGTCCCGATCCGCTTCCCCGCCCTCGTCCTCCTTGCGACCGTCCTCCTCGCGATGCTCCTCGAGGTCGCGGTCCTCGCAGGTTCACGGATCCCCGCCGTCGATGCGCCCGAGGACGGGGCGAGGCGCTCCTGACCAGGCTCCGCCCCGAGGAGGGACCCGTCCGATGTAATCCGCCTCATGGCCGCGGGCGGATGTTGGGACGGGCGCGAGCTCGCCTCCCTGCTACCATGGAGGGGCCGCCGTGCGCCGATGGCCTCCCGCCGGGCGCCGCGCCCGTCAACGTCGATTCGACCCCGGGAGGATACGCTGTCCACGTCACCTGCCATGACCGCGAAGCGGGCAAGCTTCTCCAAGCCCACGTGGTACTGGGTCATTCTCGTCCTCCTCCTCCTCGTCATCGCCGCCACGGCGGTTCCCGCCTTCACCGAGCATCCGCACCAGCCCGGCATCTCGGACTTCTTCCCGGCGGCCCTTTTCGGGGAGGGCACACTCTTCGAGTTCAACCGCCTCACCTTCGCGCGCGTCGTCATGGGCGCATTCGTCTGCCTCGTGCTCGTCGCGGTCGCTCGCAGGCCCAAGCTCGTCCCCGGTCGCGGTCAGATGGCCGTCGAGGCGATCGCGGACTTCGTCCGTTCGAACGTCGCCCTTGAGCTCCTCGGCCCGACCAGGGGCCGCAAGTGGGCAGGGTTCATCGGCTTCGCATTCTTCGCGGTCCTTGCGATGAACCTCGCCGGCGTTCTGCCCGGCATCAACATCGCCGCATCCTCGGTCGTCGCGGTGCCCATGACTTTCGCCCTCATCTCGTACATCGCCTTCGTCGGCGCCGGGATCAAGGCGCACGGCGTCGGCGGCTTCCTCAAGTCGCAGCTCATGCCCCCCGGCCTCCCCAAGCCGATGTACCTCCTCATCACGCCGATCGAGTTCCTCTCCAACCTCATCGTCCGGCCCGTCACCCTCACCCTGCGACTCCTGTGCAACATGGTGTCGGGCCACCTCCTCCTCGGCATGACCTACTTCGGTACCGCGGCCCTCCTCCAGGGGATGAACGCCCTCTCCACTGCGGGCGTCCTCACCGGCGCGGCGATGTTCGTCATGACCGCCTTCGAGGTCTTCGTCGCCTTCCTCCAGGCCTACATCTTCACGATCCTCACGACCGTGTACATCAAGCTGTCCGTCGAGAGTCACTGACACTCGTCGAAAATCCCGCGCCTCAGGGCGTCCGATCCCGCAAAGGAAAGAGCATCATGACCACCGCTGCATTCGCCTACATCGGCTACGGCCTCGCGACCCTCGGCCCGGGCCTCGGCATCGGCCTCCTCGTCGGCAAGACCCAGGAGGCGACGGCCCGTCAGCCCGAGGTCGCCGGTCGACTCTTCACGAACATGATCATCGGCGCCGGCATGGTCGAGGCCCTCGGCCTCATCGGCTTCGTTCTCCCGCTCATCGTCAAGTGACCGCCATGCACCAGGTTTTCGCAGCCGCGGAGGAGGCCGGGGGCACCGCCTTCATCCTCCCGCCGCTCTACGAGATCTTCTGGTCGGCGCTCGTCCTCCTCGTCGTCCTCCTCATCGTCGGCAAGTACGCGCTTCCGCGCCTCTACGCGACGATGGACGAGCGCCAGGCGAAGATCGCCGAGGGGCTCGCCGCCGCCGACCAGGCGAAGGAGGACCAGGCCCTCGCCGCCCGCGAGCGCGCTGACGTCCTCAAGGCCGCCAACGCGGAGGCGCACGCGATCCGCGAGCGCGCCTCCGAAGAGGCGAAGGGCATCGTCGCCGCGGCCCGCACCGAAGCGCAGGAGGAGGCCGCGCGCATCATCGAGAACGCGCAGCGCCAGATCCTCGCCGAGAAGCAGGCGGCCGAGATCTCCTTGCGCTCCGAGGTCGGACTCCTCGCGACCGAGCTCGCCGAGCGCATCGTCGGGGAGCAGCTCACCGACACCGCGCTCACAAGCCGGGTCGTCGACCGCTTCCTCGACGACCTCGAGGCGGATAACGCCCGACTCGCCCAGGGCGCCGGCCGATGAGCGCGCCGACCCGGATCGACGAGGTCCCCTACGCGGGGACCCTCCTCGACGCGCTCGCGCTGCCGGGGACTCCGGCGATGCGGGTCGCCGAGGATCTCTTCGCGCTCTCCGATCTCGTGAAGACCGACGCCCGCCTGCGCCGCGCCCTCACGGACCCGTCGAGATCCTCCACGGACAAGGCCGGCCTCGTCGATTCGCTCTTCGGCGCGAAGATGAGCCCGGCGGCCCTGCGCGTTCTCGACGCGATGGTCGCCGGACATTGGACGAAGCCCGAGGCGCTCCACAACGCGGCCGAGGTCCTCGGCATCATCGCCGTCCTCACCGACGCGAAGCGGGAGAACGCCCTCGGCGAGGTCGAGGCCGAGCTCTTCGAGGTCCGCCGATTCCTCGGCGCCAACCGCGAGCTGCGCCTCACCCTCTCGGACATGTCGACCGGCACCCCCCACGAAAGGGCCGATCTTGCGACGCGCCTTTTCTCCGGGCGGCTCAGCCCGTGGTCGATGCGCCTCCTGCGCAGGGCGGTCGGGCGCTCCCGTCACGGACGCCTCCTCGCCAACCTCCGCCGCTTCGCGGAATGGGCCGCATCCATCGAGTCGAAGCTCCTCGTCACGGTCGAGACCTCGGCCGAGATGAGCCCCGAGCAGGTCGCGCGTCTGCGCGCGGCCCTCGAGTCCCGCTTCCAGCGGGAGATCTCCCTCGCCGTCTCCGTTGAGGACGACGTCGTCGGAGGCTTCCGCGTCCGGGCGGACACGACGGCCATCGATGCGAGCCTCGCGACGAGGATCGCCGACATGAAGCGCGCTCTCGCGAGCTGACGCGCGCACCCCCACTGACGAACGTACGAAGAAGGAAGACTCATGGCTGACCTGTCAATCAGTCCCGAGGAGATCCGCGGCGCCCTGGACGACTTCATGGAGTCCTACCGTCCCTCCGATGTGGCCACCGAAGAAGTGGGCCACGTGACGGAGACCGCCGACGGCATCGCCCACGTCGAGGGCCTGCCCGGGACGATGGCGAACGAACTCCTCCGATTCGCCGACGGCACGCTCGGCCTCGCGATGAACCTCGATCAGAGGGAGATCGGCGCGGTCGTCCTCGGTGACTTCGGAGGGATCGAGGAGGGCCAGGTCGTCCATCGCACCGGTGAGGTCCTCTCCGTTCCCGTCGGCGACGGCTACCTCGGGCGCACGGTCGACCCGCTCGGCCGCCCGATCGACGGCCTCGGGGAGATCACCGACATCGCGGGCCGGCGCGCCCTCGAGCTCCAGGCTCCGGGCGTCATGATGCGCAAGTCCGTCCACGAACCGCTTCAGACCGGACTCAAGGCGATCGATTCGATGATCCCGATCGGGCGCGGCCAGCGCCAGCTCATCATCGGCGACCGCAAGACCGGCAAGACCGCGATCGCCCTCGATGCGATCCTCAACCAGCGGGAGAACTGGAAGAGCGGCGACCCGAAGAAGCAGGTCCGCTGCATCTACGTCGCGATCGGTCAGAAGGGGTCGACGATCGCCTCGGTCCGTTCCACCCTCGAGGACGCCGGCGCGATGGAGTACACGACGATCGTCGCCTCCCCGGCCTCCGATCCGGCGGGCTACAAGTACATGGCCCCCTACACGGGCTCAGCGATCGGCCAGCACTGGATGTACGAGGGCAAGCACGTCCTCATCGTCTTCGACGACCTGTCCAAGCAGGCCGAGGCCTACCGAGCGGTCTCCCTCCTCCTGCGCCGCCCGCCGGGGCGTGAAGCCTACCCGGGTGACGTCTTCTACCTCCACTCCCGCCTCCTCGAGCGTTGCGCGAAGCTCTCCGATGAGCTCGGCGGCGGCTCGATGACCGGTCTGCCGATCATCGAAACGAAGGCGAACGACGTCTCCGCGTACATTCCGACGAATGTCATCTCGATCACGGACGGGCAGATCTTCCTCCAGTCCGACCTCTTCAACTCCAACCAGCGACCCGCGGTCGACGTCGGCATCTCGGTCTCCCGAGTCGGCGGCGACGCCCAGGTCAAGGCGATGAAGAAGGTCGCCGGCACGCTCAAGCTCACGCTCGCCCAGTACCGCTCGATGGCGGCCTTCGCGATGTTCGCCTCGGACCTCGACCCGGCGACCCGCCAGCAGCTCACCCGCGGCGAGCGGCTCATGGAGCTCCTCAAGCAGCCCCAGTCGACGCCCTACACGACGGCTGAGCAAGTCGCCTCCATCTGGACGGGCACCCACGGGTACCTCGACGACCTCGACGTCGCCGACGTCCTCGTCTTCGAGCGCTCCCTCCTCAACCACCTCACGGCGAACTCCTCCGTCCTCGACGACATCGAGTCGACGGGCCTGCTCACCGAGGAGACCGAAGGCGAGCTCCAGACGCAGGTCGAAGCCTTCCACGACCAGTGGATCTCCGCCGGCCGGGGCGCTGAACTCGCCGACGGCGAGGTCGAGGCCGAACGCACCCGCGAGGAGATCACCCGCGCTCGGCCCGCCTCCGAGAAGGCCTGAGCATGGGCGGACAGCAGAGGATCTACAAGCAGCGGATCGCCTCCACGCAGACGCTCGCGAAGGTCTTCCGCGCGATGGAGATGATCGCCGCCTCGCGGATCGGCGCCGCCCGGCGCGCGGCGAGCGGACTCGGACCCTATGAGAAGGCGCTCACTCAGGCGGTCGCGGCGGTCGCGGTCCACACGGACCTCGACCACCCGCTCACGCTCGAGCGCTTCGACACGCCGAGAGTCGCGGTCCTCGTCATCGCCTCCGACCGAGGCATGGCGGGCGCCTACTCGGCGAC
>CAZJTN010000059.1:0-7499 GCA_964548945.1 uncultured Schaalia sp. | reverse complement strand
CGATCCCCTCCGGGATTCGATTCGCATCTACCGGATTTTCCTCGGGGAATTCCTCCGCTTCTCCTCGTCGTCGCTCATGTCCGCCCTCGTCGACCTTGCGGTGTTCCAGATTCTCGCCACGGCGTTTCGGGCGGGCGGAATCGGGGGAGCCATCGCACTCGCGACGATCATCGCGCGAATCGCGTCCTCGACCGTCAATTACCTCGCGAACAGGCGGATCGTCTTCCGCTCGACGAAGGCTCATACGGCCGCCTCGCCGCGCTATTTCGCGCTCGTCATCGCGATCATGGCGGCGAGCGCCGCCGGGACGACGATCCTCCACACTGCTTTTCCGTTCATCGCCCCGGTAATCGTGAAAATCGGCGTCGACGCCCTATTATTTTTCGTCAGTTACCGAATTCAGCGGCGTCATGTGTTCTGAGGGATGCGGCGAGTGAGGATGAGAAGGAGCGCAAGCGCAAGGGGCATGAAAGGCGTGAAGGCGCGAAGCGCTGCACCGTCGAGGATCACGAAGGAGGTCCTCGTCTTCGTACTCTCCGCCCTCCTCATGGTCGTCTACCTCCTCTGGCGCCTCCTCTTCACACTCCCGCTCGATGAGGGGATCGCCCAGGCGGCCTTCGGTATCCTCCTGCTCCTCGCCGAAACGGTGACGAGCTTCACGACCTTCGAGCTCTACTTCCTCAAAGTCCGCAACGATACGGGAAGCCTCGCGCTCCCGAAGATCCCGGACTCGGAGTACCCCGACATCGACGTCTTCATCGCCACCCACAACGAACCTGAGGCGATCCTCTTCAAGACGGCGAGCGCCTGCACGTACATGGAGTATCCGGATCCGCGCAAGGTCCACATCTTCCTGTGCGACGACGGCAATCGCCCCGAGATCCGCGCCCTCGCCGAACGCCTCGGGATCGGTTACATCGGCCTCGAGGGCAATCGGCACGCGAAATCAGGCAACCTCAACCACGCCCTCGAGATGACGGGATCCCCGCTCGTCGCGACCTTCGACGCGGACATGATCCCCGTCCGCTCCTTCCTCATGGACACCGTCCCCTACTTCGCCCACCCCCGCTACATCGCAGATGACGAGACCGGGACCTGGCGGCCGCGCGTCGGCGAAGAACTCGAGGACGCCCCCCGGATCGGCCTCATCCAAACCCCGCAGAGCTTCTACAACGTCGACCTCTTCCAATTCAACCTCTACGCCGAGAACCGGATCCCGAACGAACAGGACTTCTTCTCCTCAGAGGTCAACCGGATGAGGAACTCGTCGAACTCGAGCGCCTACACGGGCTCGAACACGGTGATCTCACGGGCGGCGCTCGAGGAGATCGGCGGCTTCCCCTACCACACGATCACCGAGGACTTCGAGACGAGCTGCCGACTCCAGAAGGCCGGCTACCTCACCTACGCGAGCGACAAGGTCGGCGCACACGGCCTGACGACGACCGACGTGCCCGCGATGATGCGCCAGCGCGTGCGCTGGGCGAGGGGCGTCATCACCTCGATCAAGAACACGAACGCGATCTTCACGCGCAAGCTTCCCCTCAGGGCGAGGATCTCCTACCTCAACGTCTTCCTCTACTGGTGGTCCTTCTTCAATCGGCTCGTCTTCATCCTCGCGCCGATCCTCTTCGCCCTCTTCGACTTCCGAGTCGTCGACTGCGAGCTCTGGCAGCTCCTCATCTTCTGGCTGCCGAGCTACATCGTGTACGGGCAGTCGATGCGCTTCCTCTCCTCGAAGGTGCGCAACCAGAAGTGGAGTCTCGTCATCGACACCTCCTTCATGGCGGCCCTCATCATCCCCGTCTTCCTCGAGACGATCGGCGTGAGCGAGACGCGCTTCTCAGTCACGCGCAAGGACGCGGACAAGGGGAACACTGCCGGTCTGCGCTATCTCTGGCTCTACATCCTCCTCGCCGTCATGTCGGTCCTCGCGCTCGTGCGATTCACGGCGGGCAAGTACGGGATGGCGCTCCTCTACTCGACCGTCATCATCTACTGGCTCTGCTACAACCTCATCGCGATCCTCTACGCGATCGCCTTCCTCTCGGGTCGGCGCGTCATGAGGAAGAGCCACCGCATCGCGGTCGACGCCGAGGTCGACTTCGACTTCGCGGGTGCCCCCGCGAAGGGGCGGACCATCAACCTCTCGGAGGAAGGGGCGCTCTTCGCCCTCACCGGCGCGAGCGCCGACATCCCCGAGGAGTTCCGAGCGGCCGTCTCAAGCGGCCCGTACCGTGCGCTCCTCGACTGCCGGAAGGTGAACTCCTGGCAGAGCGAGGAGGGCACGCGCTTCTCCGCGGTCCTCACCCCCGTCGACTTCGAGTCCGAACGCGAATACGTCCAGATCCTCCATGACCGCGAACCGGGGATCGCGAAGGAGATGGACATGTGGAACACGACCTTCGACGACCTCCACAGGATCTTGAGGATGTGGATCGGGCGCCTCCTCGAGCTCGTGAGGGGTCGACGATGACGATCCTGTGGATGATCCTCTTCCCCTGCTCCCTCGTCGGCGCAAGCTACGCGGCGAAGCGCGCACTCGGCATCGATGCCGCCTTCATCCCCGCCCTCGTCATCTCGACGGAGACGATGATCGTCTACCTCGCCGGGCTCGGCGGGCTCCTCAGACCCGGTGCCCTCCTCGTCCTCCTCCTCGGTCTTGCGGGAGCGGTGTGGCTCGCCGTCGATTGGGCGGAGCGACGGTGGCGGCCCCGCCCGCCCTCGGCCTTCTGGTCCGCGTTCCTCGCCGGAGCCCTCGTCTTCCTCGCCTTCCTCAAGGGCCAACGGCTCGAGCACTACGACAACTTCTCCCACTGGGCCGTCATCGTCAAAGTCATGCTCCTCACGGACGCCTATCCGACGCCCGCGGACCGCCTCGTCGAATTCACGAACTATCCGCCGGGCGCCGCGACCTGGATCTACCTCGTCTGCTCCTTCCTCGGTCATGCGCAAGGGACGATGCTCCTCGCCCAGGGCCTCCTCGTCTTCGCCCTCTTCGCCGCGATCTTCGGGATGATCACGAGGACGCGCGTCTTCATGGCGTACACGATCCTCGCCCTCGGGTGCTCAGCGCTTTCCTTCTTCAACGTGACGATCCGGATCACGAGCCTTCTCGTCGACTTCCTCCTCCCCCTCTTCGTCCTCGCCGCATGGGCGCTCGCGAAGCGCTACTCCGGGACGCTCATCCACCTCCTCGTCCTCGTGCCCCTCCTCTCCCTGCTCCTCCTCGTGAAATCGACCGGCGTCGTCTTCTGCGTCTTCGCGCTCCTCGGGTGCCTCGTGGAGAATCTCCGCGCCCGGGGACGCCGCCGCAGTGGACTCCCCGCGATGCTCGGCGCCGCGCTCGTCCTCCTCGGCGTCCTCGCGGCCGTCTACTGGTCGTGGAGCCATCGGGTCGCGACCGTCTTCGCCGGTGCGTCGAACAAGTTCGAGACGAGCGCCGGAGCGATCCTCTCCCAGGGGGAGAAGAGCCCCTCAGAGATCGAAGGGATCGTCTCAGCCTTCCTCGCGCGCTCTCTCGATCTCACCCAGCGCCCGACGATCGGACTCCTCGCGGGCAACCTCCTCGTCCTCCTCATCGTCGTCGTCCTGGCGGTCCGGACGCGCACGCTCCCCGGCGCGCTCCTCGCCTCTGTCCTCCTCCTCGACCTCATGACCCTCGCCTACTACGCGGGGATCCTCGCGATGTACATCTTCTCCATGCCGATCGAGGAGGCCGCGAGCCTCGACGGATTCGACCGTTACGCGTCGAGCATCGTCGTCCTCTTCGCCGGCGGGATCGCCATGGCGCTCACCCGCGAATACGAGGCGCGCGTCGAGTGCGCGACGGACGGGGCGCCGAGCTTCGCGACGCCGAGCGCGCGGCTCGCCTACCAGCGCGCGGTCCTCGCCGGACTCGCCATCTGCGCCCTCGTCCTCACGAGCGAGTACGCGGGGATGCGCGCGAGTGCGCAGGGCCCGGCCGGATCGACTGCGGCGAGGATCGAGGCCGTCACCTCCGACCGCTGGCCCGAGGGAGGCGTCGAGGACGAGCGGCGCTACCTCTTCTACGGGTCCGACCGCGACGGGCTCATGACGAACTTCTATTTCACCTACGTCTCGCGCTACCTCATGTACGCGCCGAATGTCGACGCGATCGTCTCCTTCTACGAGGACAACATGGACAATCTCCTCGCCGACTACGACGTCCTCGTCGTCGTCGAGCCGGACCCGATCGAGACGAGTCTCCTCGCCGAGCATTACGGGATCGACGGGAGCGCCGGATTCTACACGATCACCCGCGAAGGCGGGAGCATCGGGCTCACGCCGGAGGAGGAGGAGTGAGATGGAGGAGCTGAAACGGGGGCGGCGCGGTGGCGCCGGACCTGCGAGCTCGAAGGCCGCAACGGGAAGGAGCAGAGCATGACGAGCGTGAGGATCGCGAGGATCGTCGACGCGGAGGCGATCGCGGGGATCTACGCCCCCTATGTGGAAAGGACCGCGATCACCTTCGACTACGAGGCGCCGAGCCGGGAGGATTTCGAGGAGAGGATCGCGCTCCTCGAGGATCGCTACCCCTTCCTCGTCGCCGAGGAGGAGGGGCGCGTCCTCGGCTACGCCTACGCCTCCGAGTTCAAGGACCGGCCGGCCTACGATCGTTCCGTCGAGCTCAGCGTGTACTGCGCGATGGAGGCGAGGGGGCGCGGACTAGGATCCGTGCTCTACCGGGCGATCGAGGCCGTCCTGCGCCACCAGGGCGTTCTCAACGTCAACGCCTGCATCGCCGCGCCGACCTCCCCGGACGAGTATCTTGACGACTCCTCGATCCGCTTCCACGAGGCGCGCGGCTATCGTCTCGTCGGCGCCTTCCGTGCCTGCGGATTCAAGTTCGGGCGCTGGTACGACATGGTGTGGATGGAGAAGATGCTCGGTGAGCACGGTGAGGAGCCGCTGCCCTTCATCCCCTTCTCGGCGCTGTCCGGCGATGAGATCGCGGGCGTCATCCAGGCGGCCCTCGGGTCTGAGGGCGCGCAGGCCTAGTCTCGTCCCGGTGGCGAGGGCGCGAGCGCCGATGGGGGCCAGAATCCGAGCGGCGAGAAGCTTTGCGCGCGACTCGGCGAGGAAGTAATCTTGATGTCGAGATAAATCCGCTTCTCGGGCGACGGGGCTTCGAGAACAACCCAGGAGGACACATGACGAGCATCGACTCCTTCGGAGCGCGTTCGGAACTCGTGGTCGGTGAGCGCCGCTACACGATCTACAGCCTCGACGCGGTCGCCGGCACCGAGAAGCTCCCGTACTCCCTGAAGATCCTCGCCGAGAACCTCCTGAGGACCGAGGACGGGGCGAACATCACGAAGGAGCAGATCTCCGCCCTCGCCGCCTGGGACCCCGAGGCCGAGCCGGACACCGAGATCCAATTCTCGCCGGCCCGCGTCATCATGCAGGACTTCACCGGAGTCCCCTGCATCGTCGACCTCGCGACCATGCGCGAAGCCGTCGCCGAACTCGGCGGCGACCCCACTCGCATCAACCCGCTCGTCCCCGCCGAGATGGTCATCGATCACTCCGTCCAGATCGACGTCGCCGGATCGCCCCTCGCCTTCCAGGCGAACATCGACCGCGAGTATGAGCGCAACGGCGAGCGCTACCAATTCCTCCGCTGGGGGCAGGGCGCCTTCGACAACTTCCGTGTCGTCCCGCCGTCGACCGGCATCGTCCACCAGGTGAACATCGAGCACCTCGCCCGCACCGTCTTCACGACAACCGAAGCCGACGGGAGCGTGAGCGCCTACCCCGACACCTGCGTCGGCACCGACTCCCACACGACGATGGTCAACGGCCTCGGCGTCCTCGGCTGGGGCGTCGGCGGCATCGAGGCCGAGGCCGCGATGCTCGGCCAGCCCGTCTCCATGCTCATCCCGCGCGTCGTCGGCTTCAAACTCACCGGCTCGATCCCCCCGGGAGCGACGGCGACCGACGTCGTCCTCACGATCACGCAGATGCTCCGCGCCCACGGCGTCGTCGGCAAATTCGTCGAGTTCTACGGATCGGGCGTCGCCTCCGTCCCCCTCGCCAACCGCGCGACCATCGGCAACATGTCGCCGGAATTCGGCTCGACGGCCGCGATCTTCCCAATCGACGAGGTGACGCTCGACTACCTGCGGCTCACGGGTCGCGCCGACGAGCAGATCGCCCTCGTCGAGGCCTATGCGAAGGCCCAGGGGCTGTGGCACGAGCCCTCGCGCGAGGTCCGCTACTCGGAATACCTCGAACTCGACCTCTCCACCGTCGTCCCCTCGATCGCCGGTCCCAAACGCCCGCAGGACCGCATCGCCCTGTCGGAGTCCAAGGCCTCCTACCGCACGAGCATCGCGAGCTACGCGCCCGGCGGAGAGCGCGAGGACGTCCCCGTCACCCTCGGCGACGGGACCGAGACGCGCCTCAATCACGGCGATGTCGCCATCGCCTCGATCACCTCGTGCACGAACACCTCGAATCCCTCGGTGATGATGGCCGCCGGCCTCCTCGCCAGGAAGGCCGTCGCCCGCGGCCTCGCGTCCAAGCCCTGGGTGAAGACCTCGATGGCGCCCGGCTCGAAGGTCGTCACCGACTACTACGAGAAGGCCGGCCTGTGGGAGGACCTCAACGCCCTCGGCTTCAACCTCGTCGGCTACGGATGCGCGACATGCATCGGCAACTCCGGGCCCCTCCCGCCCGAGATCTCCGCGGCCGTCAATGACAATGACCTCGCCGTCGTCTCGGTCCTGTCGGGAAACCGGAACTTCGAGGGCCGCATCAACCCCGACGTGAAGATGAACTACCTCGCGTCCCCGCCTCTCGTCATCGCCTACGCCCTCGCCGGAACCATGGACTTCGACTTCGAGAAGGAGCCCCTCGGCATCGATCCGAAGGACGGCTCGGCGGTCTTCCTCCGCGACATCTGGCCCACCCCCGAAGAGGTCCAGTCGACGATCGACGCCTCGATCGACCGCTCGATGTTCGAGAAGGACTACGCGGACGTCTTCGCCGGCGATGAGCGCTGGCGAAGCCTCACGACCCCCGAGGGCGACACCTTCGCCTGGGATGAGACCTCGACCTACGTTCGCAAGGCGCCCTACTTCGAGGGCATGAGCCGTGAACCGGAGGGAGTCAGCGACATCCGTGGCGCGCGCGTCCTCCTCAAGCTCGGCGATTCCGTGACGACCGACCACATCTCGCCGGCCGGCGCCTTCGCCCCCCAGACCCCGGCGGGCGCCTACCTCGTCGCCCGCGGCGTCGAGCGCCGCGACTTCAACTCCTACGGGTCGCGTCGAGGGAACCATGAGGTGATGATCCGCGGCACCTTCGCGAACATCCGCATCCGCAACGAGATGGTCCCCGGCGTCGAGGGCGGCTTCACGATCGACTTCGCCCGAGAGGGCGCGCCGGTGACGAGCGTGTACGAGGCCTCGGTCGACTACCTCGCCTCGGGCACGCCCCTCGTCGTCCTCGGCGGCAAGGAGTACGGGTCCGGT